>NZ_AMXB01000007.1:0-157424 GCF_000310125.2 Thauera sp. 27 | reverse complement strand
CCGCCCTCGTGAAAGTAGGTCATCGTCAGACTAACCCACAAAAACAAAGCCCTGCTCTCAAAAGAAAGCAGGGCTTTGGCGCGTCAACGCGTAGTTGAGCCACAGGAGACCCCTATGACCGAGCGCTGTGCCTGGTGTGGCAACGATCCCATGTACGTCGCCTATCATGACACTGAGTGGGGCGTCCCCAGCCACGACGACCGCCACCTGTTCGAGATGCTGGTACTCGAAGGGGCACAGGCGGGGTTGAGCTGGATCACCATCCTGCGCAAGCGGGAGCATTACCGCCACGTGTTTGCCGATTTTGACGCGGAGCGGGTTGCACGTTACACCGACAACGACGTGATGCGATTGCTTGCCGACCCGGGCATTGTGCGTAATCGGCTCAAGGTGGCGTCTGCGATTGCGAATGCGCGCGCCGTGCTCGATGCGCGCGAACGCTTCGGCTCACTCGATGCCCTGGTGTGGCAGTTCGTCGATGGGGTGCCGCGCAATGACGTGCGCCGATCATTGGCCGACGTGCCCGCCGAGACAGCCGCGTCGCGAGCGATGAGCCGCGAGCTCAAGCGCCTAGGCTTCCGCTTTGTGGGGCCGACGGTGTGCTATGCCTTCATGCAGGCGGTGGGGATGGTGAACGACCACGTCGAGGGTTGCTTTCGCCAGCGCGAGATCGCCGCCGGGGGCAGCATCACTTGACCACGCCCCAGGCCTTGAGCCGGCTGTAGGAGTACTGCGCTGCATTGCCTTGCTGACTCTGGCGAAGGTAGGCGAGGTGATGCTGAGCTGCAGCCTGGCGGTTGCCAATGCCCTCTAGCGCGATGCCCTTGAGGAAAGTGGTGCCTGCATCGCCAGGCAGCAGGCGGTCGAAACGGTCAAGGTGCTCGAAGGCGCTGCCTGGATCGCGTTGCTGCAGCGCGAGCACCCCGGAGAGTTTGTGCGCCTGGGCCTCTTGCGGGTAGATCTCGCGGGCGACGCTGGCGTAGGTGCCGGCTCTGCCCGTCTCGCCCTGCGCCTGCAGGCACTGAGCCATGCGCAGGTTGCTGGCGTAGTCGCGCGGGGTCTTGGCGATTGCCGATTCGAACTCGACTTGGGCCATCGTGTATTGCTTGGCTGCCATCGCGGTTTCGCCGTTCTTGCAGGCGTTGATGGTGGGGCGGATGCGGCGCAGGCTGGCGGTGCTGTCCATGAAGCGTTCGCGCCGGGCGTCCTGGCTGTTGCTGACGTGGTACTGGTTGTCGGCGGCGGCCTGTGCGGCCTGCATGCGCTCGTGGCTCATCGGGTGGGTTGAGAACATGGTACGCAGTAGCGAGGGTGCAGCCTTTTCCTCATCAACCAGCAACTGGTGCAGGCGGACCATTCCGGTGGCCGGGTAGCCGGCCTTGACGAGGTAGGCCTGGCCCAGCGCATCGGCTTCGCGTTCGTGTTCGCGCGAGTAGCTGGCGAGCAGGGCGCTGGCGCCGATCTGTCCCCCAATGGCCATCACCCCGCCCCAGTTGGAGTCCTGCGCCGCGACGTTGAGCCCGGCGAGCGCAGCTTGCGCGATCAGGCTCTGGCCCTGGCGTTGGGCGGCATGGCGGGCGTTGACGTGGCCAAGTTCGTGGCCCAGAAGTGCGGCGAGCTGGGCCTCGTCGTCGAGCTCGGCAAGGATGCCACGGGTGATGCCCATGGCGCCGCCGGGGAAAGTGTAGGCGTTGACGTAGTTGGCGTTGAGTACCCGGTAGGAATAGGGCATCAGCGGACGGTGGGTCAACCCTCCCATGCGCTTGCCGAGTTCGGCCACGTAGCGGTTGACCGTTTCGTCCTGGATGGCGCCGAGGTCCTGGGAGAACTGGTGCGGCGCGACCTGGGCGTCGGCCAGTTTTTCCTGGGCCTCACTCATGCCGACCAGGATGGTCTTGCCGGTGACCGGCGATGCTGCGCAACCGGACAGCGCGGCCGTGCCGGCACCAAGCAGCCAGAGCGCCTGGCGTCGGGTGATGCGGTTGCGTTCAAGACTGCGAGCGAGGGCGTCGAAGCGGCTCATGACGTTTCGTCTGTGGAGTGGGGCGGGATTGGGTGGTCTGGCGCAGGTCGGGTCGCCGTCTATAGCCAGCCCGCCTTGCGGAAGCGCCACCACAGGAAGCTTGCGGCGCTGGCGATGACGCCCAGGCCGAAGAGGTAGCCGTACTCCCAAGTCAGTTCGGGCATGTGATTGAAGTTCATGCCCCAGATGCCAGCAAAGGCGGTGGCGACGGCAAAGATGCCCGCCCATGCGGCGAGGCGCTTGCTGATCTCGGTCTGGTCGATGGTCACCATGGAGAGGTTCACCTGGATGGCAGTGCCGATGGTGTCGCGGATGCCGTCGAGCGAGGCGTTGATGCGGGCGAGATGGTCATAGACGTCGCGGAAATAGTGTCGGCTCTTGGCGCAGACCTCGGGGACGCGGCCGCTGTGCAGCTTGCCGGCAGCTTCCATCAACGGCAGAACAGCATGGCGAAGCAGCGTGACCTTGCGCTTCAGGCGGTACAGGCGGCGGATGTTGGAGCGCGCCGCGCCGCGGGTGAAGATGCGTTCTTCCAGCGCCTCGACCTCGGTCTCGAGTTTTTCGATGAGCGGGAAGTAGCCATCCACCACGGCGTCCATGAGCGCGTAGAGCACATAGCCCGGGCCCTTGGCGAGCATCTTCGGCTCGCGCTCGCAGCGTGCGCGTACGCCGAGGAAGTCTCGTTCGTGGTTGTTGCGCACCGACAGGATGTAGTTCGCGCCGACGAAGACGTGCACTTCGCCGACCTGGAGCTTGCCTTCGCGCTCTTCGACGAGGTGCATGACAGCGAAGAGCTCATCCTCGTACTCCTCAACCTTGGGGCGTTGGTGGCGGTGGTTGGCATCCTCGATGGCGAGCTCGTGCAGGTCGAACTCGTCCTTCATCACCGCCAGTTCGTTGGCTGAGGGGTCCTTGAGTGCGACCCAGACGAAGGTGTCGGGTTGCTGCAAGGTGTCGCGGATGGCCTCGACCGGAATATCGGCCAGCTTGCGGCCGTGCTGGTAGGCGGTGCAGTTGATGAGCATCGTGTTGAGGCTGGGCGCAGTTCAGGCTGTGGCGATGCACTCAGCTTGCGAGGCGTCGATCGCCTTGGGGCCGGTGTCGGGAAGGAAGTGACCAGGGTGGTTGATATCCTGCAGGATCAGCATTTCCGCCTGGGTCGCGGTGACCGGGCGCGAATACATGAAGCCTTGTACGTGGCTCGCGCCAAGCGCGCGCAGTAAGGCCTCCTGCTCGATGCGCTCGACCCCTTCGCAGATGACCTCGAGTTTGAGCTGTTTGGCAAGGCTCAGGATGGTCTCGACAAAACTGCGGTCAGTCGGCCGGGTGTCGATGTGCTCGATGAAGGAGCGGTCGATCTTCAGCGCATCGATCGGCAAGCGGTGCAGATAGGACAGGGACGAATAGCCGGTGCCGAAATCGTCGAGCAAGAGCTTCAAGCGGGAGCGTTTTAACGCTACGAAAAGCTCGATCGCCCGCTCGGCATCGTCCATCATCGCGCTCTCGGTGATCTCCAGCTTCAGATGGCGCGGGGCGAGACCGCTCTGACGCAGGCTCTGGCGGATGTCCTTGAGCAGGTTTGGATAGGCGATCTGGCGGGCGGCGAGGTTTACGCTGACGGTCAGTGCCGGTCGGCGAGGGTGGGTGTTTTGCCAGCGCTTCAGGTCGGTACAAGCCCGCTCCAGGATCCAGCGTCCGATCGGAACGATGAGGCCGCTTTCCTCGGCCAGCGGGATGAAGCGGGCGGGGGATATGAGGCCGCGTTCGGGGTGATTCCAGCGTGCCAGGGCCTCGAAGCCGACCAGCCGCCGGTCCCTGATCCGTACGAAAGGCTGGTAGTAAACCTCGATCTGGTTGCGTTCCAGGGCCCGCCGCAGATCGAGTTCGAGATCGAGCCGGTTGAATGCTTCCTCGTGCAGTTTGCGATCGAAGATGACATGAGCGCCGCCACCTTGAGTCTTTGCGCGCTTGAGGGCCATGCCCGCATCGCGCAGCATGGCATCGGCTTCGTCGTAGTCCGGTGTCGAGAGCGTCATGCCTGCCGACAGGCTCATAACGACCTCCTGCTCATGGAGCTCGAAGGGCAGGGTGCAATGTGCTTGCAGGCGCTTGATGACACGGATCGGCGAGGTTTCGTCACGGATATCCTCGAGCAGGATGCCGAACTCGTCGCCGCCGAGGCGCGCCACCATGTCGGTCGGTCGCGTCGAGCGGCGCAGCAAGTTGGCAAGCTCGACCAGCAGCAGATCGCCGATGCGGTTGCCGAGGCTGTGGTTGATGACGCTGAAGCGGTCGATGCCACAATGGATGACGGCAAATCGCAGCTCCGGATTGCGCCGTGCGCGCTGAATGGCGTGACCGATGCGGTCGACGAAGAGCCCGCGATTGGGCAGGCCGGTGAGGCCGTCGATCAAGACTTCCGGAAGTCCGCCCGCGTCGGTGCGCAGACGTACACCTGTTTCATGCGCGGAGACATAGTAGAGGTGATGCTCGCGGTCCAGATTGACGTTCCAGGCCAGCCCCACGTAGTGGCCGTCCGCGTGGCGGCATCGGCATGAGAACCTCAGGGTGCTCTTGTCTTCGCCGAGTTGTGCGAGGCGGTCGCGCACGCTGTTGCGATCGTCGTCGTGTATGAATGCGGCAAAGGGGCGCCAGCGCAGTGCTGCTTGGCCGACACCGAGGACATCTTGCCAGGCCTCGCTCATCATCTGGACGTTCCAGTCTTCATCCAGGACCATCAGCAAGGTGCCGGGCAACCTGAAGAAGGCGCTCTCTGTCGGGAAGGCTTGAGGTGGCTTGCGGTAAACCTTGATCATCGGGCGTGCCCAGATTCGTAGTGAGGCTGTAACGGCGGGATGTTAAGCGCTTCCTGTGGTGTTGGGCTAGTTGATGAGAGCGCGTAGAGGCGCAGCGATGACCGACACGCGCCGAGATGGCACTCGCCGCCGAGACGTCCGTGTCGGCCTCGCTATCCAGCCTTCACCGCATCGAGCAGGTCCTTCACGGCCTTCACCCTGTCCTTGAGATTGGGCAGGCTCACGCGGCGCACAAGCTTCTCGGGCCCGGCCATCTTGGTGCTGCGGTCCTTCTGGATCAGGAAGATGACCTTGACCGGGTCGATGGGGGCGTCCTTGGCGAACTGCACGCTGATCTGCGCGTCGGAGGCGTCGAGCTTGTTCACCCCGTAGTCTTTAACAAGCATGCGCAGGCGGTGGGTTTCGACGAGCGCTGCAGTTTGCGGCGGTACCTCGCCGAAACGGTCGATGAGTTCTTCCTGCAGCGCGCGCAGGTCTTCCTCCATCTCGCAGTTGGCCAGCCGCTTGTACAGCGTCAGGCGCTCCTGCACGTCGGGGCAGTAGTCAGTGGGCAGCAATGCGGGGGTGTGCAGGTTGATCTCGGACACGACCTCGAGCGGCTGCGACAGGTCGGGCTCCTTGCCAGCCTGGAGGTCCTTGACCGCGCGCTTGAGCATCTCGGTGTACAGGCTGAAGCCAACCTGCTGGATCTCGCCCGACTGATTTTCGCCCAGCACCTCGCCGGCGCCTCGGATCTCCAGGTCGTGCATGGCCAGGTAGAAGCCGGAGCCGAGATCCTCCATCATCGCAATCGCTTCCAGCCGCTTCTGTGCCTGCGCGGTGGGCTTTGCGCCGGGCATGGTCAGCAGGTAGGCGTAGGCCTGGTGGTGGCTGCGGCCGACACGGCCGCGCAACTGGTGCAGTTGCGCCAGTCCGAAGCGGTCGGCACGGTTGATGATGATGGTGTTGGCGGTGGGGATGTTGATACCGGTCTCGATGATGGTGGTGCACAGCAGCAGGTTGGCGCGCTGCTGGGTGAAGTCGCGCATCACGCGCTCGAGCTCGCGCTCTGGCAACTGGCCATGGCCGACGACGATGCGGGCCTCGGGCAGCAGCTCTTCGAGGTCGTTGCGCATGTTGTCGATGGTGTCGACCTCGTTGTGGAGGAAGTACACCTGGCCGCCGCGCTTGAACTCGCGCAGCACCGCCTCGCGGATCACGCCGCGGCTGAAAGGCTGGACGAAGGTCTTGATCGCCAGGCGCTTCTGCGGTGCGGTGGCGATCACCGAGAACTCGCGCAGGCCTTCCATCGCCAGGCCGAGCGTTCGCGGGATCGGCGTGGCGGTCAGCGTCAGGATGTCGACTTCGGAGCGTAGCTGTTTGAGAGACTCCTTCTGGCGCACACCGAAGCGGTGCTCCTCGTCGATGATCACCAGCCCCAGGCGCTTGAACACCACATCCTTCTGCAGCAGGCGATGCGTGCCGATGATGATGTCGACCTTGCCCTCCGACAGTTGCTGCAGGGCCTCGGCCTGCTCCTTGGCTGACTTGAAGCGCGACAGCTCGGCGATCCTGATCGGCCAGTCGGCGAAGCGGTCGGCGAAGGTCTGGTAATGCTGCTCGGCGAGCAGGGTGGTCGGACACAGCACCACCACCTGCTTGCCATCGGCCACGGCGATGAAGGCGGCCCGCAGCGCGACCTCGGTTTTGCCAAAGCCGACGTCGCCGCACACCAGGCGGTCCATCGGCCGGCCGGACTTCATGTCGCCGACCACAGCGTCGATCGCGGCCTGCTGGTCGGGCGTGGTCTCGAAGCCGAAGCCTTCGGCAAAGGCTTCCAGGTCGTGCTGCTTGAAGTCGAAGCGGTGGCCGGGACGTGCGGCGCGCTGGGCGTAGAGGGCCAGCAGCTCGGCCGCAGTATCGCGCACCTGCATCGCCGCCTTCTTCTTGGCCTTCTCCCACTGGCCCGAGCCGAGGCGGTGAAGGTCGACTGCCTCGGGGTCGGCACCCGCGTAACGGGTGATGACATGCAGCTGCGACACCGGCACGTAGAGCTTGTCGCCACCGTTGTACTCCAGGTGCAGAAACTCGGTGTCGCCCTCACCCAGGTTCATGTGGATGAGCCCAAGGTAGCGGCCGATGCCGTGGGACACATGCACCACCGGGTCGCCGATCTTGAGCTCCGACAGGTCGCGCAGCCAACCTTCCATGGTTGCGGCCTTGCGCGCATCACGACGGACTCGGCTGCGCGCGGTGGCGGCATAGAGTTCGGTCTCGGTGAGCACCGCCAGCTTCGCCGCGGGCAGCACGAAGCCGCGCGCGAGCGGCGCAACGCCCAGCGCGAGGCGGGCATCGGTATCGAGGAAGGCGCCAAAGTCAGCGCTGGCCTCCGGCTTGACGCCGTACTCGGCGAAAAATTCGGCCATGGTCTCGCGTCGGCCAGGCGAGTCCGACAGCAGCAGCACGCGGCCGTCGAAGCTGTCGAGGAAGGCCTTGAGCTTGTGCAACGGGTCGGTGGCCTTGCGCTCGACAGCGACCTCGGGCGGCGGCAGGGCCAGTGCGCCGGCGGTGTCGGCGCAGGCTTCGACACCAATCAAGAGCTTCGGAAGGTTCTTCAGTGCGATGAAGAAGGCTTCGTCGCTCAGGAAAAGTTGGTCGGGTGCCAGCACCGGACGAGTGCGGTCGCCCTTCAGAAGGTCGTAGCGCGAGCGCGTGTCCTTCCAGAACTCCGCGATCGCCGCCGGCACGTCGCGGTGCAGCAGCACCGGTGTGTCGGCAGGCAGGTAGTCGAGCAGGGTCGCGGTGTCGTCGAAAAACAGCGGCAGGTAGTACTCGATACCGGCAGGCGCAATGCCGTTGGAGACGTCCTTGTAGATCGACGCGCGCGTCGGGTCGCCCTCGAAGGTCTCGCGGAAGCGGCTGCGAAAGCGCGTGCGGCCCTTGTCGTCGAGAGGAAACTCGCGCGCCGGCAGCAAGCGGATCTCCTTGGTCGGATACACCGTGCGCTGGGTGTCCGGGTCGAAGGTCTTGATGCTCTCGACCTCGTCGTCGAAGAGGTCGATGCGAAAGGGCAGCGGCGAGCCCATCGGGAACAGGTCGACCAGCCCGCCACGCACCGAGAACTCGCCCGGGCTCACAACCTGAGTGACATGCGCATAGCCGGCGAGCGCCATCTGTGCCTTGAACTGCTCGACATCGAGCCTCTCGCCCTGCTTGAGGAAGAAGGTGTAGGCGGCCAGGTAGGCAGGTGGCGCCATGCGATACAGCACGGTCGAGGCTGGCACCAGCACGAGGTCGGTCTCTCCGCGGCTGATCGCGTACAGCGTCGAAAGGCGCTCGGAGATGAGATCCTGGTGCGGCGAGAAGTTGTCGTAGGGCAGGGTTTCCCAGTCGGGCAGCAGGTGCGCGCGCAGGCCAGGGGCGACCCAGGCGATCTCGTCCTGAAGGCGCTGGGCGTCGAGCGGGTTGGCGGTGATCACCACCAGCATGCGGCCGCGGCCGGCGAGCTGTGCGATGGCAAGCGCGTCGGCCGAGCCGGCCAGTGCACCGGTCTCCAGCCGCGTGCCGGGCTTGGGAAGCACGAGCGTGGAAAGCGGGCGGAGCAGGGCGTCGAGGGATGTGGGCATGATGTTGTTGTTCGGTTGCTGCTTGAGGCGATTGGGGCGAGACGGGGCCAGAAAACGCCGGCCATTGGCGCAGGCCGGCATTATCCCCGCAAAAATGCCTGTTGTTGTATTCAGGCCATCAGATCCAGTCCGGGCGGTCGTGCGGCCAGCCCCGACCCTGCCACGGTCTCGTAGGCCGAACGCGCCTGGCGCACGAGATAGGCGGACGGCGAGTCGGCCGCTGTTGCGGCTGCGGCGGCAGGCCTGCCGCCATCGACACCGTCGCCAGCCTCTTCAGGGGGGATTGCTTCGCGCTCGAAGACCTGGCGGGCAAGCTCCATACGCGCCTCCATGGCCATGCGGGTGGCCTGTGCCGCCACCTGTCGATCTTGTGGCGAGGGGTCGGCCGGGGCGAGTGCGGCGGCACGGATCTGCTCGGCCTTGGCAAGCGTTTCCTCGGGTGTCCGTCCGGGCGAGGTATCGATGCTGACCTCGCCGCCGACTGCATAACGCTGTCCGTCGGGGCCCGTCTGGTAGGTGTAGCTTGCGCCTCGTGTGACCAGGCCGGCGCCTGCGGCGACGTGGGCCATCTCGTGTGCCCTGACCTCGCGGTCGCGCTGCTGGAGTTGCTGGAGTAGGCGCTGTTCCTGATCGGTAAGCGCAGATTCATCACGTGCGTAAGCGCCGCGACCGCCCTCGAGCGCGGTCTGCGGGTCGTCTGGCGTCACCTCGGCTGCGGTCGAGCCCGCGGCTTGGCTTCGATCCTGGCGGGTGGTGGTGGGCGCCGGGTAAATGGCCTGAGTGGATGCCCAGGCGGCAACGCCGGCAGCGGGAATGGCCATGCTGCAGGAATGCCTTGATTGAAAACGCCTTCTATTCTAGTGCAGCACTTTCCGTGGTGCCCAGATGTTGCGCCAGCCAGGCGCAGGCCGCCCGTGCCTGCAGACGTTCGTCTTCGCGCTCGTCGGCACCATCCGGTAGAGCCAGCCAGTGGCGGGGGCCTTTGAGCAAGGCATAGGCTTTCTCGAGGATGGCGCTGTCCGGACTACGTGGGGTGACGATGAAGCGTACCGGGCAGCGCAGTGCGCGCAGAGGCTCGGCGCCAGCGAGATCGGGGCGGCCGTTGAGGAAGACCAGGGCGGTGAAGCGTTCTGGGTCGCGTACCACGGCACGCACGGCGGCGGCGCAGCCGGTGTCCTGTGCGACCAGGCCGAGCCTGAGTGCCCCGATCGGCGGCTGATGGGCGATCCATTCCACTGCGCTCTGGATGCGCTCGCTCAGGCGGGGAATGTTGTAGGCGGCGTCCGGGTCGCGGTGGACTTCCTGGCGTGTGAGCAGGTCAAGCGTGACGGTGGCGAAGCCATGGCGATGCAGCTCGCCTTCGAGAGCGGACTCCGGCCCGTCGAGCGCAGGGTGTCCGGTGGAGTGCAGACGCAGCACCAGCCCGCGCACGTTGGGTGCGTGACAGAGCAGTCCTTCGAGCCAGGCGCCCTGTGCGGGAATACTGATGAGTGTCTTGCGTAGCTTCACGTCGGTGCCATTGTGCAGGGTTCGGGCTGTGCTCGCGGTGGCGGGCTCGGCTAGGTGCTAGCGCGAGCACTGGCTCGGTGTTCAGGTCCGTTGAGTTCGATGCAGCGCCACTGGGATGCGACGTGCGCCGAAGGGCTTGCCGATGGCCGCTCCCACCGCGCCATATCGGCCGGCAAGCGCAGTGCCACAGCGGGGGCAGCATCCCGCGGTATCGAGCCGATAACTGCGGATCTCGTACCAGTCGCGCACGATCAGAGCTTCACCGCAGCCGGCACAGTAGCTGGTGTCGCCGTCGCTGTCATGGACGTTGCCGGTATAGACATGCTGCAGGCCGGTATCGCGTGCGATCCGGCGTGCCCGGCGCAGGGTGTCGAGTGGTGTTGCGGGCACGTCGGCCATCTTGAAGTCCGGGTGGAACGCGCTGAAGTGCAGCGGTACGTCAGCGCCCAGGGTGCTGCACACCCAGTGCGACAGCTTACGAATCTCGTCGTCGGTGTCGTTGCAACCGGGGATGAGCAGCGTGGTCAGCTCAAGCCATACCGTGGTCTCGCGCTTGAGCCAGGTGAGGGTGTCGAGAACCGGCTGAAGATGAGCACCACAGAGCTTGACGTAAAAGTCGTCGCTGAAGCCCTTGAGGTCGACATTGGCGGCATCCATGTGCGAGAAGAAGTCCTGCCGGGCACACTCGGAGATGTAGCCTGCCGTGACCGCGACCGTCTTCAGCCCGCGCGCGTGGCAGGCTTCGGCGACGTCGATGGCATACTCGGCGAATATGACCGGGTCGTTGTAGGTGAATGCAACGCTGTGGCAACCCCAGCGCTGTGCGGTGGCGGCGATCTCGTCCGCCGAGGCAGCGTCCATCAGGGTGTCGAGGTCGCGCGACTTGCTGATGTCCCAGTTCTGACAGAACTTGCAAGCAAGGTTGCAGCCCGCGGTGCCAAAGGACAGCACGCTGCTGCCTGGGAAGAAATGGTTGAGCGGCTTCTTCTCGATCGGGTCGATGCAAAAGCCGGAACTTCTGCCGTAAGTGGTGAGCAACATCTCGTCGCCCGCACGCATGCGCACGAAACAGGCGCCGCGCTGATCGGGGTGCAGCTTGCAGAGGCGCGGGCAGAGGTCACACTGGTAGCGGCCGTCGTCGAGACGGTGCCAGTAGCGCGCCGGGTAGTGCGCACCGATGCTTGCACCCGCATTCGCGTTCATGTGTGCGCTCCCGTAGCTTCGCTCCACTTCTGCACGCGGTAGCGCGCAGCCATCAGGCCCGGCACTGGCCGGTCGGTAGGCAGGCCGGCCTTGTGCTTGAGTGCGGCGAGGAAGGCCTCAGGGTTGGGCAGCTGCGTCCAGACCTGGGGCAGGAAGGTGGCCGACCTGCAGCCGGAGAACAGGATCAGCCCGTCCTCGTGCGGACGCAACTGCGCGAGCAGCGCGGTTTCATCGGCGAAGTCGATGAACTCGGGTTCGCTCAGCACCGACACTTCAATGCATACGGTGTCGAGTTCGTCACCAGTAAGCGGCTGAAAGCGCGGGTCCTGCGTTGCGGCTGCGATGGCGTTGGCGATGACGTCCTCGCCGAGCGGACGGGAGCGCCTGAGGCTGCCGATGCAGCCTCGCAGGTCGCCATTCTCGGTGAGCGTCACGAAGCTGGCGCCGCGTTCGTGCAGGCGTTCGTCTTCGGGCAGGGAGGGGCGCGGGCCGCGACCGAGATTGTGGGCGATCGCCGTGCGGGCGAGGCGGAGGAGAATGGGACCGAATTCAGTGTCGTGCATGGCTTGGGGGGTCCGCTTCGCAGAAGGCAACGCTGGCGTAGCCCACGACGCTGGCACGATCGCCGGCCGTGTCACCGGAGTTGCGCAGGTCGAGCAGGCGGGCATGAAGATGATGGTTCTGTGCCGCGAGCAGCAGGCCGTTGATGGGTGTGGCGCCGCAGGCCTGCTCGTGGTCGAGGCCGGGACGCAGCGCCAGGATCTCCTCGATCGCGGCACGGTCGGACCATTGAGCCTCGTGGTAGCTCAGGTAGTGAGACAGGTCGGAGCTGACCAGGAGCAGCGTCTCCGGTCCACCCCATAGATCCTCGAGCAGATTCGCCACGGCTTGCGGGCGCGCATCGCCGACCAGGATAGGCACGATCTCGAAGCGTTCGAGCAGACTTTGCAGGAAAGGCAGCTGCACTTCCAGGCAATGCTCCAGCGCATGGGGGCGATCATCGACGACGATGTCGTCGCGCGCTTGCAGGCGCAACCAGTCGGCCCGCGCAAGAGGGACCTCGCCGAGCGGGGTGGCGAATGCCTGCGCTGCGGGCAGCGCAAAGCCGCGCACCGCAACTCGGTGAGTAGGGCCGAGCATGACGACGCGGCGGATACGGTCGCGCATCGGGGTGAGCTGGGCGTAAGCGGTCGCGGCAATCGGGCCGGAGTAGATGTAGCCGGCGTGCGGCACGATGATGGCCTTGGGCCAGCGCGCGTGCTCCATTGCTACGGCGGTGGACATCAACTCGGCGAGCTGCGTCCGCAGCACGCGTTCATCGCGTGGGTAAAACTGCCCGGCCACCGCGGCCGGGCGGATCGAAGCGAGTGCCATGGACGTGAGCCCCGGGGATGCCTGCGGCACAGGCGAACAATTAAATTATAGGCCTTCGCCACAGCCGCTGCAGGGCGCAGCTAGAATGCGCGCCATGCAGAAATCCCGCTCCCGCCATTATGCGATCGTGCCTGCGGCCGGCACGGGTTCGCGCATGGGCGCCGCCCAGCCCAAGCAGTATCTGCCTCTGCTCGGGCGGCCACTCATCCACCACGCGTTGTCCGTACTGTGCGCTGCACCCGAGATCGACGCCGTGTTCGTCGTGCTGTCGGTCGATGACCGCGAATGGGCGCGCCACGATTGGTCCGGCCTCGGCCCCAAGCTCAAGCCGCTGTTCTGTGGCGGTGCGACACGCGCCGACAGCGTGCTGGGCGGCCTGCGCGCGATCGCGCATGAAGCGGAGCAAAGCGACTGGGTGCTGGTGCATGATGCGGCGCGCCCGTGCCTTGCACCTTGGCATGTTGACAAGCTGACTCGCGAGCTTGCGCACGACGAGGTCGGTGGCCTGCTTGCCGTACCGGTGGCCGACACGCTAAAGCGCGCTGATCAGCATCGCCATGTCGTCGAGACCGTGGCGCGCGATAGCCTGTGGCAGGCGCAGACGCCGCAGATGTTCCGTTACGTGATGCTCAGACGGGCGCTGGAGGGAGCGCGTAACGTCACCGACGAGGCGAGCGCGATCGAGGCCGCGGGCCTGCGCCCCCGGTTGGTGCAGGGCGATGCGACCAACCTCAAGGTGACCTATCCGCTCGATCTTCATCTGGCCGAGTGGATTCTTCAGAACAGGGAGGGTGTGCAGCAATGAGTTTTCCGTTCCGTATCGGCCAGGGCTTCGATGTCCATGCCCTCGTTCCTGGGCGCGCATTGATTGTCGGTGGAGTAGATATCCCCTTTGATCGTGGCCTGCTCGGGCACTCGGATGCCGACGTGTTGCTGCATGCGCTGACTGATGCGCTGCTCGGCGCGGCAGGCCTCGGCGACATCGGCCGCCTGTTCCCGGACACGGACCCGGCCCACGCCGGGGCTGACAGCCGGGTGCTTCTGCGCGAAGCCTTTGCGCGTGTTCGCAGCGCAGGTTGGGAGGTCGTGAATGTGGATGCCACGTTGATCTGCAAGGCGCCGCGAATCCTGCCCCATGCGCCGGAGATGGTTGCGAATATTGCCGCAGACCTCGAGATCGACCCAGCGGCAATCAACATCAAGGGCAAAACGACCGAGAAACTGGGCTTTACCGGTCGCGGCGAAGGTATTGCGGCCCAGGTCGTAGCCATGCTGGCGCGCGTCCAGCCCTGACTGCGATGTGCGGGGGTAAAGCGCCGCCGGACGATCACGAACACTTGCGCGTGTTCTTCGCGTTATGGCCCGACGCTGCGACGGCTAACCGTCTTCATGCGCTGGCGCGCGCCTTGCAGCTGCTCTGCGGTGGGCGTGTGATGCGTCGTGACACGCTCCACCTCACGCTCGCCTTTCTGGGGGAGGTCCCGACTGTTGCGCTCGAGTCTGTGCTGCGGCTCGGACGGCAGATCAGGGGTGAAGCCTTCGCCCTGACTGTGGATGTGGCCGGAAGCTGGCATGGCAACCGCGTCGTGTGGGCTGCGCCATCGACCCCACCGGGTGCCTTGCAGGCGCTGGCGGCACAACTTTGCACCGGTGTCCGTAATGCCGGCCTGGCGCTCGATGAGCGGGCCTTCAATCCTCATGTGACCTTGCTTCGCAAGGCACATGACGCACCACCAGCAGGCCCTGTGGCGCCCGTGCACTGGCAGGTGGCGAGTTTCGCCTTGATGGCTTCCGAGCGCACGGCACAGGGCGCTTCGTATCGGACTTTGGCGCGCTGGCGGCTGCACCAATGAGAACGGGACGCAGAGCGTCCCGTTCTCATTGAAGGTGGCATATCAGCCCTTCCAGTGTCCCATTAGGGAGACACATCTTTCGCTTGGGTTCCTGCTTTCGATACGGAAACTACGATTTTCTCACCAGGATCAAATGCGTCCTCCTTTGTCTGCAGGCCTTCGGCCCTCGACGAGTGACAGATCGGGTACGGCGAAAGCGTGAAAACACCCTCCTTCAGAGAAAGATCGCGGAACCAAGACGTTCGCTGAGTTCGTTCTGCGTGGTCTTGGTGTAGTCCTTTTCAAAACGGTCGGTGACCATTTGCGCCGTGGGTGCATCGATGACGCTGTTGAGCATGCCCATGAAGGCCGGCGGAGCGACCAGGATCGCCCGCTTGAAGGCGTTCTTGGCCCTTCCCTGGTACAACTCCTGAGCGATCTCCTGTGCAAAGACCTTGGCTTCGTGCTGCTTGGGCAGCGTCTGGGGTTGCATCGAACCGCCTCCCGAACCGTTCGCGGCCATGGCGCCCGAGCGGTCGGTGACGAGTTCGGCATTCTTCTGACGGCTTTCCGGGTGGATCAGTTCCTTCACCAGTGTCAGGCCCTTGTTGGGCCCCAAGTTGGCATAGAGTTTGGCGAGACTGGCGTTGGCAACAAGAATCCAGGTTATGGCCATGAGACACCCTCCGTTGCTACTAAAAAGGGCGTTGCCTCGAGCACCGGGCCGGGCCCGAAGGGCATACGCGCTTTCAGCTTAGGACACGAAATCGGGGTCTGCCAAATGGAGTTGTTACCGTTTGATGAACGCGGCTTTCACTTCGCGAAAACGTCACCCTTGCCCACTGGAATGGCGAACGTCATATCCGTGGCGGTGCGCCGTCAGGCGGCCGTTTCAGAACACGCCCATCGACAGGCCTGCGGCCATGGCTTCGCCGAGTTCCTCGGCGTCGGTGAGTGCCTGTGGTGTGATCGACTTGCGTACGATCAGCGCTTCGGCGACTTGCTTCCAGCCGTAGCCGTTGGCGATGCGCCCTATTTCGCGCACCGCGCCGGTGCCATCGTTGCCTGCGCTGACGAAGACGGCGTAGGGCAGACCGGTGAGCTTGCCTTCGCACGGGTAGTAGGTACGGTCGAAGAAATCCTTGAGTGCGCCGGACATGTAGCCGAAGTTCTCCGGGGTACCAAGCAACAGACCGTCGCAGCGGAGCAGATCTTCGGTGCCGGCGTCGAAGGCCCGCAACAGCATGGTATCGACCTCGGCGACCTGGCCTGCCCCGCGCAGCACGGCTTGCGCAAGCTGGCCGGTATTGCCGCTCTGGGTGTGATAGACGATCAGCAGGTGCTTGCGTTCAGTCATGCTGGCTTTGCCCAGTCGCGCGCTCGCCGGCCGCAGGGTCGAGCTGGTACAACTGCCTGAGCTGCTCATAGACCGCTGGGAAGCGCGTCTGCAACACACAAGGGGTTTCGAAGAAAGCCTCGGAAACCACGGCGAAGAACTCCCCCGGGCTGTCGGCACCATAGGGGTCGACGGCGCAAGGGCGACCAAGATCGACGTCTGCGCAGAAGTCTTCATAGGCCTTCGAGAAGGCGTCCGCCCAGACTGCGCGCGACATCCCGGGCCGCAGCTGGGGCAGGCCGTCAACGCCGCCGTTCTCCATGTCCAGCTTGTGGGCGAACTCGTGGATCACCACATTGATGCCGGCAGGCTGTTCGCCATGCTCGAACCAGGCGATCAGCACCGGCCCTCCTTCCCAGGCCTCGCCCAGGACCTCGTCGTCGTATTCGTGCAGGACGCCGGCATCGTCAAACTCACTGCGTGGGATGAGGATGTCGCCTGGATAAATGACGACACCCACCCAGTTGGCGTAGGCCTGAAGCCCGGTGTTGAGGATCGGCAGGCAGGCCTGCAGTGCGATCGCGAGCAAGGTATCGTCGTCCAGCTGCAGGCCATGGGCGCCGTGGAACTCCTTCGTCGCCAGAAAGTCGAGCGCGAGCGAGCGCAGGCGCTCGCGCTCTGCAGCGGGCAGGAAGGCGAGGAAGGGAAGGCGGGCCTCGACACGCGCCCACTGTGCGGGCTGGATGGCACGCTGTTTGTGTCGGAGTCCGAACAGGCTGCGGATGCGGTCGAGCATCGAAGTGTGTCTGCCGAGTGGGTCGGGCGCTTGTCGTGGTGCGCCGATGATGGCACAGCCGCGGCGCCGATTGAAAGGAAGGGGGCAGAGCGCTGCCGCTTCTGCATCTGCAGCCGGCCGATGTGGGATAATCCGACGCCATGGTTTCCGTCACTCACGCCATCGCCCCGGGCGACACCGCGGCTCCCCTCGACATGCTCGCCACCGGCCTGGATGAGGCTGGCCGCGGCCAGATCCAGTCTGCGCTCGACTGGATTGCCGACCTTTACGAAGACAAGGTGCTGGGCACCGGAGAATCCACCTGGACGCATGCGATCGGTGCGGCGCTGATCACCGCGTCGCTGCGCATGGATCTCGAGACGCGACTGGCTGCGCTGCTGTTTGCGGTGTGGGAGGAGCTCGAGGACCCGGTCGAGGAGGTCGGCGCCCGCTTCGGCAGTGAGGTTTCCGCCCTCGTCCGTGGGCTGCATCGCCTCAACGGCCTGCGCGTACTCACACGCATGACGGCAACCGCGTCAGCGCCCGAGATCCGCGCCCAGACCGAAGTGCTGCGCAAGATGCTGCTGGCCATGGTGGAGGACATCCGCGTGGTGATGGTGCGGCTCGCGTCGCGCACGCAGACGCTGCGCTACTACACCGAGCTGCCTGGCGAGGCGCGTGTGGACGTTGCCCGCGAGAGCCTCGACATTTACGCACCGCTCGCCAATCGCCTGGGCGTCTGGCAGATCAAGTGGGAACTCGAGGACCTCTCGTTCCGCTTCATCGAGCCCGACACCTACAAGCGCATCGCGAAGATGCTGGACGAACGCCGGGTCGAGCGCGAGCAGTTCATCCAGGACGCCATCGAGCGGCTCAAGCGCGAGTTGTCTGCCGTTGGCATCGAGGCCGAGATTACCGGTCGAGCCAAGCACATCTACAGCATTTACAACAAGATGCGCAAGAAGCGGCTCGATTTCTCGCAGGTGTTCGACATCAGGGCGCTACGGGTGCTCGTGAATGACGTGCGCGACTGCTACACCGTGCTCGGTTTCGTCCACCAGATATGGCAGCCGATTGCGCAGGAGTTCGACGACTACATCACCAAGCCCAAGGGCAACAATTATCAGTCGCTGCATACGGCGGTACTGGCCGGTGACGGGCGCGCGCTCGAGGTGCAGATTCGCACCCACGATATGCACAAGCACGCCGAACTGGGCGTTGCAGCCCATTGGCGCTACAAGGAAGGGGCGCGCGACGGCGGCGACTACGACGAGAAGATTGCGCTGTTGCGGAACCTGTTGTCCTGGCGCGATGAGGTCACTGATTCCGCGCAATGGATGGAGCAGTTCAAACGCGCCTCGCTCGACGATACGCTGTATGTATTGACCCCCCAGGGCAAGGTGGTGGACCTGCCGCGTGGAGCGACCCCGATCGACTTCGCCTATCGACTGCATACCGACCTTGGCCACCGCTGCCGGGGTGCCAAGGTGGATGGCCACCTGGTGCCGCTCAACACGGCGCTCGAGAGCGGTCAGACCGTGGAAATCGTGTCGGCGCGCGAGGGCGGGCCGTCACGCGACTGGCTCGACGCCCGCCAGGCCTATGTAGCCACCTCGCGCGCGCGCTCCAAGATCAAGCAGTACTTCGCTCAGCTCGATGAAGAAGACTTGCTGGCGCGCGGCCGCAGTTTCGTGACCAAGGAGATGCAGCGCGATGGCCACGCCCAGGCCAACATCGACGGGCTGGCCGAGCGCATGGGCTTCAAGAACGCAGAGGCGCTCTTCCTGGCGGCAGGTCGGGGCGAGGTCGGACCGCGTGCAGTGCAGACCGCGCTGCGCGAGGGCACGGCACCTGTGGCTGCGCCCAGCGAGGAAGAAGCGTTCGTCGTCAGCCGCAGTCGCTCGGGCGACAACCAGGACAAGATCCTGATCGTCGGGGTCGGCAAGCTCATGACTTCGCTGTCACGCTGCTGCAAACCGGCCCCGCCCGATGCGATCGAGGGTTTCGTCACCCGCGGCCGGGGCATTTCGATCCATCGTGTCGATTGTCACGATTTCCAGCAACTTGCGGCCAAGCACCCCGAGCGCGTCATCGCCGCCGACTGGGGCGAGCGTGCAAACGATAGCCGTACGGCGCTCTATCAGGTGGATATCGTCGTCCAGGCAATCGACCGCCAGGGCTTGCTGCGCGACATCTCCGAAGTGCTGTCACGCGAGAAGCTCAACGTGATTGCCGTCAATACCCTGACCAAGAAGGGTACGGCCTACATGCGCTTCACGATGGAGGTGGGCGGCGTAAAGCAGATGCAGCGCGCGACCACCCTGATCCGTGAGGTGTCCGGGGTGATCGACGCGCAACGCAAGTAGGCCGCTCAGCTGCTGGCTGCGAGCTCATTGAGCAGGATGAGCTGGGCCGCACGGCGTACGCTGCGCGGATGCTTGCGCCGGTAGCTGCCGCTGGGCTGCATTTCCCAGGCCTGGCAATTGTCGCCGAGGTAGGGGCGCAGGCCTTCCTTCATCACGCGGCGCTTCAGGCGCGGGTCCAGCACCGGGAAGGCGATCTCGATGCGACGGAAGAAGTTGCGGTCCATCCAGTCGGCGCTGGACAGGTACACCAGGTCTTCGCCGTCAGCGTGGAAGTGGAAGATGCGGTGGTGCTCCAGGAAACGCCCGACGACCGAGCGCACGCGTATGTTCTCCGACAAGCCGGGCACGCCGGGGCGCAGCGCGCAGGGGCCACGGATGATCAGGTCCACCTCGACACCGGCTTGCGACGCTTCGTAGAGCGCCTCGATCGTTTCCGGCTCGAGCAGTGCGTTCATCTTGGTGATGATGCGTCCGCGCCGGCCGGCGCGGGCGATCTCGGCTTCTCGGCGAATCGCCGCCACCACGTTGGGTTGGAGCGAAAACGGTGCTTGCCAGAGGTGGCGCAGTTCCGTGGCGCGCCCAAGTCCGGTCAGCTGGGTAAAGACCGCTGCGACGTCCTCGCCGATCTCCTTGTTGCAGGTCATGAGGCCGAAGTCGGTATAGAAGCGGGTGGTGCGCGGATGGTAGTTGCCTGTGCCCAGATGTACGTAGTGGCGCAGACCGTCTTCCTCGCGTCGCACGACCATCAGCAGCTTGGCATGGGTCTTGTAGCCGAAGACGCCATACACCACATGGGCGCCGACTTCTTCGAGGCGGTTGGCCAAAGTGATGTTAGCCTCTTCGTCGAAGCGCGCCATGAGTTCGAGCACGACGGTGACTTCCTTGCCCTTTTGCGCCGCGCGCGCCAGGTGCTCCATGAGCACCGAATCCGTCCCGGTCCGGTACACCGTCATCTTGATCGCCAGCACCTGGGGGTCGTCAGCCGCAGCGCGCAGCATTTCAATGACCGGGGCGAAGCTCTGGAAAGGGTGATGGAGCAGGATGTCGCCGTTGCGGATCGCCGTGAAGATCTGGCGGCGCTTGTCGAGACCTCTCGGAAGGCCGGGCACGAAGGCCTGGTACTTGAGGTCGGCGCGCTCGACCCAGTCGGGTACCTGCATCAGGCGGACGAGGTTGACGATGCCGGGCGCGCGATAAAGGTCGCTGGGCGTGAGATGAAAATGCTGCAGCAGGAAGCTGGCCATTTCATCCGAGCAGTTGTCGGCCACCTCAAGGCGCACCGCGTCGCCGAAATGACGCTGCTGGAGTTCGCCCTTGAGCGATGCGCGCAGATCCTTCACCTCTTCCTCATCCACGAACAGGTCGGAATTGCGGGTGACGCGGAACTGGTAGCAGCCGAGCACCTGCATGCCTGCAAACAACCTGGCAACGTGGGCATGCAGCACCGAGGACAGGAATACGAAGGTGTACTCCTGCGTTGAAATTTCTCGCGGCAGCCTGATCACGCGCGGCAGCGCACGCGGCGCCTGCACGATGGCGGCACCCGAGTCGCGGCCGAAGGCGTCGCGACCTTCGAGCTCGACCGCGAAGTTCAGGCTCTTGTTGAGCACACGCGGGAACGGGTGGGCAGGATCGAGACCGACCGGGGTCAGGACCGGCATCACCTCGCGCACGAAGTAGTCCTCGATCCAGTCACGCTGGGCCTCGGTCCATAGGCTGCGGCGCAGGAAAACTACGCCTTCGTTCTCGAGTGCGGGCAGGATGTCGTCGTTGAGCAGTTCGTACTGCTCGGAGATGATCTCGTGCACCTCGTCGCTGACGCGTGCGAGCAGGTCGGACGGCGTGATGCCGTCCTCGCCCGACTGTCGGCTGCCGATACGGATCTGTTCCTTGATGCCGGAGACGCGGATCTCGAAGAACTCATCGAGATTGCTCGACACGATGCACAGGAAACGCAGGCGTTCGAGCAGGGGAACGGTCGGGTCGGCCGCCTGCGCCAGGACGCGGCGCTGGAATTGCAGCAGGGACAGTTCGCGGTTGAGGAAATGATCGGCCGGGTACTGCATGGAGGTGCGATTGAACTGGGGCATGGGGCGTCCTGAACGAGATGCGGCATTCATGATTATGTGACACTTTCGTTGCGAGAACATGACAGCGCGCAGCCCTTGTGCGGCGTGGTTTGCGCCATGTGTTGGGGCGAAACGAATGGCCCCTGATGCAACGCGGCGCGGTGCTAGAATCCGCACTTCCGGCGCCGGTGGCGTCAGTTTCCTAAAGCATGATGCAAGATCTCATCGCGGCAATCGACCTGGGTTCCAACAGTTTCCGGCTGCAGGTGGGCCGCATCGTCAATGACCAGATCTATCCGCTGGACGGCCTCAAGGAGGCCGTGCGCCTGGCCGCCGGCCTTTCTCCCGACAAGAAGCTTGATCTCGCTTCTCAGCAGCGTGGCGTCGCGGCGCTGCAACGCTTCCACGAGCGCCTGCGTGATTTTCCGCCTACCCGGGTGCGTGCGGTTGCCACCAACACCTTGCGCGTGGCGAAGAACGCGACCGATTTCCTCATCCGTGCCGAAGCGGCACTCGGCTTTCCGATCGAGGTGATCGCGGGCCGCGAGGAAGCGCGCCTGATCTATGTCGGGGTTGCGCATACCTTGCCCGACCCGCACAAGCAGCAGCTGGTCGTAGATATCGGTGGAGGTTCCACCGAGTTCATCATCGGCAAGAGCTTCGAGCCGGCCTTGCTCGAGTCGCGCTATATGGGCTGTGTCGGCTATAGCCTGCGTTTTTTCCCTGATGGCCAGATCGACAAGCGTGCGTTCCGCGAGGCCGAACTGGCAGCGCGGCGCGAATTGCAGACCATCTCCCAGACCTATCGCGACACCGGCTGGGAGGAGGCCGTGGGCTCAAGCGGTACCGCAAAGGCGCTGGTTGAGATCCTGGAGCAGAACGGCTTCTCTTCGGGGGGGATCACTCGCGACGGCCTCGAGCAGCTCAAGGCCGTGCTCTTGCGCGCAGGTCGCCTCGATGCGATCGACCTCGCAGGCCTCAAGGGCGACCGCCTGCCAGTGATCCTGGGCGGATTTGCCATCATGAGCGCTGTGTTCAAGGAGTTCGAGCTCGAGCACATGCTGTTCTCCGAGGGGGCCCTGCGTCTCGGCGTGCTGTATGACCTGCTTGGCCGTTACCACCACCATGACCTGCGCGACGCGACGATCAGCGCCTTCGTGCGTCGTTACGGCGTCGATCTGCGCCAGGCCCAGCAGGTGGCAGATACCGCCTGCCACCTGCTGGGCCAGCTCGAGCCGGCAATGACGGACCCAGAGCACCCGGACCGACGTTTCCTGCGCTGGGCCGCGCTGGTGCACGAGATCGGGATCTCGGTCGCGCACTCGAGCTATCACAAGCACAGCGCCTACATCGTGGCCAATGCCGACATGCCTGGTTTTTCGCGCATGGACCAGGCACGCCTGGCGCGCCTGGTGCTGGCGCACCGAGGCAAGCTCGAACGAGTGGCTTCAATTGATGCAGGCAGTTCGGACTGGATGCTGATCGCCTGCCTGCGCCTGGCCGTTGTCATCCATCGCGCACGCGACGCCCGTGGTCTGCCGCCGATCACCATGAAGCGGGAGGGCAGGGGGTTCTCGGTGACGGCAGCGCCGGGGTGGCTGCAGAAGCTGCCATTGACCGCGGCCGCGCTCAACGAGGAGCAGCGCCAATGGATGGGGCTTGGGCGCGGGCTTTACGTGCGCGCACTGAGCGTACGCGGCGCCACCGCATAAGCGCTCATGAGTCCCGGTGGCCAGGCAGAAGCGAGACAAGGCGGCAGCCTGGTGCTGACGCCCGCCTCGGCCCGGTTGAGCGGTGACTGGACCTTGCGTGCGCTGGGGCCGCAGTTGCCAGGACTGCGCCGGCAGTTGCGCATGGCGTCCGCCGATGCGGCCTGGAGTCTCGAAGCGGTCGAACGGCTGGACAGCTTTGGGGCGACCCTGCTTTGGCAGGCCTGGGGGCGGCGCTGGCCGACGCAACTCAGCCTGCGCCCGGCGCATCGTCAAACGCTGGAGCGCGTCGCACGCAGCGCGGAACGGCCGCTGCCGCAACGGTCGGCTTTCACGCCAATCGATGCGGTGGTGGCGCTCGGCGGTGCACTGATCGCGTTCCTGGCGCATGTGCGGGACTTCGTTGCCCTGCTCGGACAGATCTTCCTCGACCTGCTGCACGTCTTGCGCCACCCGCGCGACTGGCCTTGGCTCGAGATCTCCGCAAACGTGCACAAGGTCGGCGTCAAGGCCATGCCGGTGACTGCGCTGGTGGGCTTCCTGATCGGCGTTGTGTTGTCCTATCTGTCTTCACTCCAGCTCAAGGTGTTCGGCGCGGACGTGTTCATCGTCAATATCCTGGGCCTTGGGATCATTCGAGAACTGGGGCCGGTGCTGGTTTCGGTGCTCGTGGCGGGCCGCTCGGGGTCGGCGATGACCGCACAGTTGGGGGTGATGCGGGTGACCGAGGAGATCGATGCGCTTGCCGCCATGGGGGTGTCGTGCTCGCTGCGCCTGGTGTTGCCCAAGGTGATCGCGCTCGGCCTTGTGATGCCGCTGCTGGTACTGTGGACCTCGACCATTGCGCTGTTGGGTGGCTGGGTGTCGGCCTGGGTGGAGCTCGACCTGAGCTTGCGTTACTTCGTAGACGCGCTACCTGATGCCGTGCCGGTCGCGAATGTCTATATAGGCCTCTCCAAGGGCGCGGTGTTCGGTGTCTTGATCGCCCTTGTCGCCTGCCACTTCGGGCTGCGTGTAAAGCCCAATACCGAGAGCCTGTCGGCGAACACCACGGCTTCGGTTGTGACGGCGATCACGGCGGTAATCCTGGTTGACGCGCTGTTCGCAATCGCCACCAAGTCGATCGGGATCCCGGGATGAACCCGCCAGCAAGCTCGCCCGCCACAGTCGTCTCCCTGCGTGGAATTACAACCCGCTTCGGTCGCAACGTTGTGCACGAAGAGCTGGATCTCGACGTGGCCCGAGGTGAGATCGTCGCCCTGGTGGGAGGTTCGGGCAGTGGCAAGACGACCTTGCTGCGCCACATCATAGGCCTGACCCGGCCCGCAGCCGGTACGGTGCAACTGTTCGGCGAACTGCTGCAAGCAGGCGACCGGAGCGCGCGGCTTTCGCGCCAGCGTCGGTTCGGGGTTCTGTTCCAACAGGGCGCATTGTTTTCGGCCTTCACGGTCGGCGAAAACATCGCCTTTCCGATGCGCGAGCTGGGCATCATGAGTGCTGCAGAGATCGACGATCTCGTCGCGCTCAAGCTCGCCATGGTGGAGATGGAGCCCGAGCATTCCGTGCTGATGCCGGCTGAGCTCTCCGGTGGCATGGTCAAGCGTGCCGCGCTCGCGCGTGCGTTGGCGCTCGAACCTGAGCTGCTGCTGCTCGACGAGCCGACTGCAGGGCTCGATCCTGAGCGCAGCGCCTCATTCGTGCGCCTGATCCGGGCGCTGCATGGCGATCTGGGGCTGACCGTGGTGCTGATCACACACGATCTCGATACCCTGGCAGCGATGGCGAGCAAGGTTGCGGTACTTGCCGATCGGCGCATACTGAGCTATGCCCCGCTCGAGGAGACGCTGCGCGTGGATCACCCCTTCATCGAGCGCTTTTTCCGCGGTGCGCAAGGACAGCGGGCCTTGGCGCGCGCGACTGGAGCAAATTGACATGGAGAATCGTGCGCATGCACTGGCTGCCGGGCTGTTCGCGCTGATCCTCGGGGCAGGTATCGCATTGGCACTGTGGTGGTTCTCCCAGGAGCGCGAACCGGTGCGCGAACTGGTGCTGGTTGCGCAAGGCGACATCAACGGCCTGGGGGCGCAGTCCAGGGTGCGCTTTCGCGGCTTGGCGGTAGGGGCGGTCAGCAGTGTTCATATAGACCCCGATGACTCGCGCAACGTGCTGGTGCACGTGCGCGTTACACGCGATCTGCCGCTGACGCGGGGAGCACGGGCAAGCTTGGGCACGCTCGGTGTCACCGGATTGGCGTATGTTCAGCTCGATGACCGCGGCGGTGAGCCACTGCCTTTGGTGGAGGCTTCCGGCTTGCCGCCACGCATCGAATTGCAGCCAGGGCTGCTGGACGTGCTCGCCGAGCGCGCGCTCGAGATGGTCGGGCAGTTTCAACGGGTGAGCGAGCGCATGGCGGTCCTTCTTGATGATGACACGCTTGGTCGAGTGCGCGCCGCACTGTCCAGCATCGAGAGCGCTGCCTCTGGGTTCGACCGCAGCCTGGCCGAGATGCCGCAGACGCTGCAGAGTGTCCGCAGCGCCTTCACCCCGGCCAACCTGGCTGCGCTGTCCGGCCTGCTGGCAAGCCTTGAACGGACCAGTGCGGAAGTCGCACCTACGCTCGGCGAACTCCGCCAGCTTCTGCGTCGGCTGGATACCATGGCGGTACGCGTCGATCACGCGGCGGTCGCGGCCAGCGACGGCTTGCTCGAAGGGACGCTGCCACAACTCAACGAGCTGCTGCGCGACTTGAGTGCAACCTCGCGGCGGATCAGCAGATTGGTCGAGGAGGTCGACAGTACGCCGCAGGTGCTGCTGACGGGACGTCCCGCCACCGAGCCGGGGCCCGGCGAAGCGGGCTTTTCCAGCGGGCGTTGATTGGGAACAAGAACATGCGAGGGCCGGACCTTGACGATGGGGATCTTGACTTGAGGTATGCAGCATTGTTTTCGTACATGGTGCCTGATGGCCGCTGTTGGCTTGCCGGCCTACTGCTGCTGGCGCTTGCCGGGTGTGGAGGATTCTCTTTGCAGCCGAGGCCGATGGCGCTCTACGAGCTTGGCCTCGGGGCGTCTGCCGCGGTCAGACCTGCGCTCGTGCCTGCGCGGGTCGAGGTGGCGAGTCCCCCATGGCTCGAGACGACAGCAATGCAGTACCGCCTGGCCTGGAACGATCCGGGGCGTCGGCGTGCCTATGCCGAGAGCCGCTGGGTGTCGCCACCGGCAGCCATGCTGGGTCTGAACCTGCAGCGCGCGCTGCAGCCCGCGGCAGCACCAGGGCGTTGTCGCCTGCATGTCGATGTGGACGAGTTCATCCAGGAATTCGCGACCGCGGAGCGCAGCCATGCGCGCATCGTCCTGCGTGCTGCGCTCTATCCATCTCGCAGCGAGACAGCGGTCGCGATGCGCGAGTTCAGCGGGAGCGCCGATGCGTCGCGGGCAGATGCCAGCGCCGGCGCCGAGGCCTTACGCGTCGCCACCGACAGGGTGGTGGCCGAGATTGTCGCCTGGCTCGCGGCGCTTGACCGCGGCGAGGACGGAGCGTTGAATGCGGCAGGCCGCTGCAGCGCTTGAGTAACGGCAACCCGCGCCTGGCTGAGCAGGGCGGGGAACCACCATAAGGAGACGAGATGAGCGAGACGAGACTGTCGCCCTACGCACAAGGGCTTGAGAAGACCGTGGCGAACTACGTGCCGCTGACGCCGCTAACCTTCATCGAGCGCAGTGCCTACGTTTATCCCGAGCGTGTCGCGGTCATCCACGGCGCGCGCCGCTACACCTGGCGCGAGAGCTATGTGCGCTGCCGCCGCCTGGCGTCGGCCCTGAAGCAATTGGGCATCGGTAAGGGCGACACCGTTGCTGCGATCCTCAACAACACCCCCGAGATGTTCGAATGCCATTTTGGCGTGCCGGCTTGTGGGGCGGTGCTCAATACGATCAACACCCGCCTGGACGCAGAGGCGGTCGCGTTCATCCTCAATCACGCTGAAGCGAGGGTGCTGATCACCGACCGCGAGTATTCGCGCATGGTGAAGAAGGCGGTGGAACTGGCCGGGCGGGCAGACCTGGTGGTGATCGATGTGGACGATCCGGAGTACACAGGGCCGGGCGAATGCCTCGGGCGCATGAACTATGAGGCACTGATTGCAGGCGGTAGCGCCGATTTCGTGTTCGAGCAGCCTGCAGACGAGTGGGACGCCATTTCGCTCAACTACACCTCGGGCACGACCGGCAACCCGAAGGGGGTGGTGTATCACCACCGCGGGGCCTACCTGAATGCGATGTCCAACATCGTGTCCTGGGGCATGCCGCCGCATGCGGTCTATCTGTGGACCCTGCCCATGTTCCACTGCAACGGCTGGTGCTTTGCATGGACGATGGCGGCCAACGCGGGCGTCAACGTGTGCCTGCGCCGAGTCGATCCGCGACTCATCTTCGACGCCATCCGCGAGCACGGTGTCACGCATTACTGCGGTGCGCCGATCGTGCACTCGATGCTTGCCAATGCGCCCGAGGAATGGCGCAAGGGCATCAACCACAAGGTGTCCGGCCTGGTGGCGGCAGCACCGCCGCCAGCTGCGGTGATCGAGGGGATGGCGAAGATTGGCTTCGACATCACCCATGTGTATGGGTTGACGGAAACCTACGGGCCTGCCGCAGTGTGCGCCAAGCACGATGAGTGGCGCGAACTGCCGCTGGCCGAGCAGGTGTCGCTCAATGGCCGGCAGGGCGTGCGCTACCACGCCCAGGAAGGAATCACGGTCATGGACCCAGCCACCATGGAGCCCGTGCCCTGGGATGGTGAAACGATGGGCGAGATCATGTTCCGCGGCAACCTGGTCATGAAGGGCTATCTCAAGAACCCCGATGCGACGGCGGAGTCGTTCCGCGGCGGCTGGTACCACACCGGCGATCTGGCGGTGATGCAGCCTGATGGCTACGTCAAGATCAAGGATCGCTCCAAGGACATCATCATCTCCGGTGGTGAGAACATCTCGTCGATCGAGGTCGAGGATGCGTTGTACAAGCACCCTGCGGTCATGGCTGCAGCGGTGGTGGCGCTGCCCGACGACAAATGGGGGGAAGTGCCGTGCGCCTTCGTGGAGCTTCGCGAAGGGGCGGAGGTGGCCGCCGACACGCTCGTTGCCCACTGCCGTGAACACCTCGCTGGCTTCAAGGTACCCAAGCGCATCATCTTCGGCGAGCTGCCCAAGACATCCACGGGCAAGATCCAGAAATTCGTGCTGCGCGACCAGGCGCGCTCGACGGCGTCCTTCGGGTAGCACAGGGGCGGGCACGGATGCAGAGCGCATCCATGCCCGCTCGCGTTTGACGATGGCCTTGGGACACAGTGCGCGGTAGTATTGGTGTACGTTGACGTTAACGTAAATAACGATGACTGTTCCCCATTCTGATTACGGAGGCGAGACATGAGCGCAGTACCCGTTCCCGATGACCAGCCGATGCTGTTGCGTGAAGACCGCAACGGCGTGACCACCCTCACGCTGAACCGGCCTGCGCAGTTCAACTCGCTGTCGTTCGCGATGCTCGAGACCCTGATCGCGGCTGTGGATGAGATCGCGCGTGACGAGAGCGTTCGTGTTGTCGTTCTGGCAGGCGAGGGCAAGGCGTTCTGCGCCGGGCACGATCTCAAGGAGATGCGTGCCAACCACGCGCTCGAGTTCCAGCAACGCCTGTTTCGCCTGTGCGGCAAGTTCATGATGAAGCTGACGGAAATGCCGCAGCCCGTGATTGCCCGTGTCCATGGCATCGCTACCGCGGCAGGTTGCCAACTGGTGTCGATGTGCGACCTCGCGGTCGCGGCTGACGTGGCGCGCTTTGCCGTGAGTGGTATCAATGTGGGGCTGTTCTGCGCTACGCCGGGTGTCGGCCTGTCGCGCAACATGGGGCGCAAGGAGGCCTTCGAGATGCTGGTGACCGGTGACTTCATCGACGCTCGGGAGGCTCAGCGCCGCGGCCTGGTGAACCGTGTCGTCCCGATCGAGCAACTCGATGATGAGATTGCTGCCCTTGCTGCGTCGATCGTTGCCAAGTCGCCGGTTGCCATCCGCATGGGCAAGCAGCTGTTCTACAAGCAACTCGAAATGGGAATCGACGCCGCCTACCAAGTTGCGGCCGAGACGATGGCGTGCAACGCGATGTGCGAAGACGCTGCCGAGGGCATCGACGCCTTCATCGCCAAGCGCAAGCCAGCGTTCAAGGGGCGCTGACGCGAGCGGCCGCGCCGGGAACTGCCGCACATGCTCATCGACACCCATGTCCATCTCGACGCAGCGGAGTTCGACGGCGACCGCGAGGCGCTGATCTCACAGGCACGCGCCGCAGGGGTCGCAGGTTT
Organism: Thauera sp. 27; assembly: GCF_000310125.2. NCBI lineage: Bacteria > Pseudomonadati > Pseudomonadota > Betaproteobacteria > Rhodocyclales > Zoogloeaceae > Thauera > Thauera sp. 27. The sequence goes on along the minus strand of NZ_AMXB01000007.1, from coordinate 128,453 downwards.
CGTGGTGCCGGCCGTTGCCGCGGCTAACTTCGCCGCGGTCCGCGCGCTTGCAGGTGCGCGGACCGACACCTGCTGTGCGCTGGGTATTCACCCGCTTTACGTCATGCAGGCGCAGATGGCGGACCTTGATGTGCTGGACGACGAGTTGCAGCGCGGTGGGGTGGTCGCAGTCGGCGAGATCGGGCTGGACAACCATGTCACCGACGTCGATCCGGTCCGCCAGCACGAGTTCTTCGTCGCTCAGCTCAGACTGGCGCGTCGGCATGCCTTGCCAGTGATCCTTCATGTGCGTCGAGCGATCGACCCCATCCTTGCCCAGTTGCGCCGCTTCGAATTGCGTGGCGGTATTGCCCACGCCTTCAATGGTAGCCGTCAGCAGGCCGAGCAGTTCATTGCACTCGGCTTCAAACTGGGATTCGGGGGGGCAATGACCTTCGATGGTTCCACCCGTATCCGCGACCTGGCGCGTTGCCTGCCGCTCGATGTCATCGTGCTCGAGACCGATGCCCCGGATATCCCTCCGGCGTGGGGGCAGGGCAGCCGCAATCTGCCGTGCAACCTAAAACGCTATGCAGAAGTGCTTGCAGGATTACGCGGTATTGGGGTCGATGAGGTGGTGGCGGTTACGGGCCGCAACGCAAGCGCAGCGCTGGGCGGGTGGCAGCCTGGATGAGTCGCAGGCACGATTGCCCCGCGGGCTCAGGCACGCGGACTCGACGACCGGGCGATGAGATCTGCAATGTCGCGCTTCAGGCGTGGGATGTCGCTGTCGAACTTGTCGTAGATCATCAGCGAAACGCCAAATACGTACGCATAGAGCAGCATGCATCGGCTCGAAGCTTCTTCGAGTGGTACACCACAGGCGAGAAAGAGCTCGCGCGCGCAGCGCAGGCGGACATCATCGACTTCGGCGACGATTGCGCTTGCCTCCGCGTCGCGACGCGCCCAGTCGCGCACTGCAAGCTCGATCATCATGCCGCGCCGGCTTCGATTCGCGCTGTACACGTCGATGACGTGGTAGATCTGCTCAAGCTCGCGCCCCGGCTGGGCTCGCGTCTGTTTGATGATGTCGCGGATGCGCCCTTCCTTCCAGTGCTGCAGAACGCCGAGGAGCAGGTCGCGGCGATCGGTGAAGTGCCAGTAGAAGCTGCCCTTGGTGACCTTGAGGCGCTTGGCCAGGACTTCTACCCGTAGGCCGGCAATGCCTTCTTCGGCCAGGACTTCGATTGCGCCGACAACCCAGGCGTCGCGGTCGAGCTGGGTGCGGGGTTTCTTTGCTGTGGTTTCCATACGGCGTAGTATTGACGATTCTGCCTCCATACGCTACCGTATGCGCCATACCAATCCGTATGGCTTCTGTGCGGCAGTGCAGCAGTGCCTTCCGGTGAGGGCGGTGACATAATTCATGAGTCCCTGTACGCGGTGCAGGGACTCAATCAGTAATAACAGAGGAGCGCGGCAGAGTGAAGATTCTGGTACCCGTCAAACGCGTTGTCGATTACAACGTCAAGGTTCGCGTCAAGGCCGACGGCAGTGGTGTGGACATCGCCAACGTCAAGATGAGCATGAACCCCTTCGACGAGATCGCAGTGGAAGAAGCTGTGCGCCTGAAAGAGGCCGGTGTGGCCACCGAAGTCGTTGCGGTAAGTTGCGGCATCGGTGCTTGCCAGGAAACCTTGCGCGCGGCGATGGCTATCGGTGCCGATCGCGGCGTCCTGGTAGAGACCGACGTCGAGCTGCAGCCCCTGGCCGTTGCCAAGCTGCTCAAGGCGGTGTGCGACAAAGAGCAGCCTAACCTGGTGATCTGCGGCAAGCAGGCCATCGATGATGACGCCAACCAGACCGGCCAGATGCTTTCTGCGCTGATGGGCTGGCCGCAGGCAACGTTTGCGTCGAAGGTGGCGCTTGCCGACGGCAAGGCGGCGGTGACGCGCGAGATCGACGGCGGCCTCGAGACGCTGTCCGTCTCGCTGCCGGCGGTGGTGACCACCGATCTGCGCCTGAACGAGCCGCGCTACGCCACGCTGCCCAACATCATGAAGGCCAAGAAAAAGCCGCTCGACACCGTCAAGCCTGCCGATCTGGGCGTCGATGTTGCTCCGCGCCTGACCACCCTCAAGGTCTCCGAGCCGCCCAAGCGCAGTGCAGGTGAACGCGTGGCTGATGTTGCGCAGCTGGTCGACAAACTCAAGAACGTTGCGAAGGTGATCTGAACATGGCCATTCTCGTCATTGCTGAACACGACAATCAGTCCATCAAGGCCGCCACGCTCAATACCGTCACCGCAGCAGGCAAGCTCGGCGGCGACGTACACGTGCTTGTTGCAGGCGCCGGTTGCAGCGCCGCGGCAGAGGCGGCGGCCAAGGTCGCCGGCGTGGCCAAGGTGCTGGTGTGCGACGCGCCCCACTACGAGGCTCAGACCGCCGAGAACGTTGCCGAGTTGGTGAAGGGTCTGGCGCAGGGCTACAGTCACGTGCTTGCGCCCGCCACCTCGGCTGGCAAGAACATGCTGCCGCGCGTGGCCGCGCTGCTCGACGTCGCACAGATCAGCGATATCGTCGCTGTTGAGGCGCCCGACACCTTCGTGCGCCCGATCTACGCCGGCAATGCGCTGGCGACCGTCAAGAGTGCGGATGCCATCAAGTTGATTACCGTGCGTACCACAGCCTTCGATGCCGCAGGCGACGGCAATGCCGCGCCGGTCGAGGCGGTTGCCGCAGGCGCTGATCTGGGCACGACCGCGCTGGTTGGCCGCGAGATCACGAAGAGCGCGCGTCCCGAGCTCGGGGCGGCCAAGATCATCGTTTCCGGTGGTCGTGGTCTTGGCAGCGGTGACAACTACCATCAGTTGCTCGAACCGCTCGCCGACAAGCTCGGTGCGGCGCTGGGTGCATCGCGCGCCGCGGTCGACGCAGGCTATGTGCCGAACGACTACCAGGTCGGTCAGACTGGCAAGATCGTTGCGCCGCAGCTCTATATCGCCATCGGTATCTCGGGGGCGATCCAGCACCTGGCAGGCATGAAGGATTCCAAGGTGATCGTGGCGATCAACAAGGACCCCGAAGCGCCGATCTTCCAGGTTGCCGACTACGGTCTCGTGGGCGACCTGTTCCAGGTCGTGCCCGAGCTGACCGGCGCGGTCTGATCGGTCAGTACCGGCGCGGTCGCCAGCGTGAACCTTCCTGCATCGCTGTATTCCACGGCGTGGCATGGGGTGATGCTGGCGATCACGCTGGCGGCTTTATACGGTATCGCGCGCCGCGCTCCCTGGGCACGGCTGCGTGACGGCAGTCAGGTCAATCTCTTGCTGGGTTTCGCCGTCGGCGTGATGCTGATGTGGAGCCTGAAGGCCGGGGTGCAACCCGGCTTGAACCTGCACATGCTGGGAGCGATGGCTGCAACGCTGGCGCTCGGTCCGTGGCTTGCCCTGGTGGCGCTCGCGCTGGCATTGACCGGTGTGACCTTGAATGGCGCCGTGGAGTGGGTGGCATGGCCGCTCAACTTCGTGCTGATGGCCGTGGTGCCGGTAGGCCTCGCCTACGCGATTCAGCGTGCGATCGAGCGCTGGTTGCCGGCGCACTTCTTCGTGTTCGTATTCCTCACCAGCTTCGCGGGTGCCGCGCTGACGGTGATCTTGCAGGGAACGGTGAGCTCGCTCTCGTTGGTGCTTGCTGGCGCATACAGTGCCGGTTTCCTCCTTGGCGAGTATTTGCCGTTCTTCCTGCTGCTCGGTTTTTCTGAGGCCTGGATCAGCGGGGCAGTCATCACGCTGATGGTGGTCTATCGACCCGACTGGGTGGCGGCATTCGACGATCGCCGTTACCTGATCGGCAAGTAACAAATCCGTATCGGCTTAATACACCTTCCCTGGAGCGACGACCCTGATGAGCAACTACAACGCCCCTCTCCGTGACATGCAGTTCGTCATGAACGAACTCGCCGACCTCGATGCCGTGATCCAACTGCCGGGCAACGAGGAAGTGTCTGCCGACCTCGTGGACGCAATTCTCGAGGAGGCCGACAAGTTTGCGTCCGGCGTGCTGGCCCCGCTGAACTGGACTGGTGACCAGGAGGGTGCCAAATGGAGCGACGGTGAAGTCGCGACCGCACCAGGCTGGAAGGACGCCTACAAGCAATTCACCGAATCCGGGTGGACTGCGCTTCCTTGCGACCCCGAATACGGTGGTCAGGGCCTGCCCAAGCTGCTGGCGACTGGCGTGATGGAGATGTGGAAGTCGGCCAACATGGCCTTCTCGCTGTGCCCGATGCTGACCAGTGGTGCAATCGAGGCGCTCATGCTGCGCGGCACGGATGAGCAGAAGAGCATGTATCTGCCGAAGATGGTCTCCGGCGAATGGACCGGCACCATGAACCTGACGGAGCCGCAGGCCGGTTCCGACCTGGCCGCCGTGCGTACCAAGGCCGAGCCGCAGGGTGATGGCACCTACAAGATCTTCGGTCAGAAGATCTTCATCACTTATGGCGAGCACGACCTCACCGACAACATCATTCATCTCGTGCTGGCCCGCCTGCCGGATGCACCCGAAGGCGTGAAGGGCATCTCGCTGTTCGTGGTGCCGAAGTTCCTCGTCAATGCCGATGGCAGCCTGGGCGCACGCAACGACGTGCACTGCGTGTCGATCGAACACAAGCTCGGCATCCACGCAAGCCCGACCGCCGTGCTCGCCTTCGGCGACAAGGGCGGCGCGATCGGTACTCTGGTCGGCGAGCCGAACCGCGGCCTCGAGTACATGTTCATCATGATGAACGAAGCCCGCTTTGCAGTCGGCATGGAAGGCCTGGCCCTGTCCGAGCGCGCCTACCAGCATGCGCTGCAGTACGCCAAGGATCGCGTGCAGGGTACGGACGCCGGCGTGCGTGGCGGCCCCAAGGTCAACATCCTGCATCATGCCGATGTGCGCCGCCTGCTCATGAACATGAAGAGCAAGACCGAAGCCATGCGTGCGCTGGCCTACGTCGTCGGCGCGGCCTTCGACAAGGCGCACAACCATGCTGACGAAGCCGTGCGCGTACAGAACCAGGCTTTTGTCGACCTGATGATCCCTGTGGTCAAGGGTTGGTGCACGGAGAACGCGATCGACGTCACTTCCGATGGCGTGCAGGTGCACGGCGGCATGGGCTTCATCGAGGAGACGGGTGCAGCGCAGCACTTCCGTGACGCTCGCATCACGACCATCTACGAGGGCACGACTGCAATCCAGGCCAATGACCTGATCGGCCGCAAGATCGCCCGCGAGAACGGCGTGACCATTGCCGGCGTGGTGGCTCAGATGCGTGCAGTCGAGGCCGAACTCGCCGCCGTCGATGGCGAGGCCTTTGCTGCCATCCGCAAGGCACTGGGTGCCGGCATCGCTGCTGTGGAGGAGGCGGTTGCCTACATCCTCGCCACCTACGCCAAGGACATCAAGGCGGCCTCGGTTGGCTCGGTGCCTTTCCTGAAGCTGCTTGGCATCGTCGCCGGTGGCTGGCAGATGGCGCGCGCGGCACTGGTGTCCCGGCGCAAGCTGGAAGCTGGCGAGGGCGAGGCGAGTTTCTACAAGACCAAGATCGTCACCGCACGCTTCTATGCCGATCACGTCCTGGCGCAGGCACCTGGCCTCGCCTACACGGTGGTCAATGGTGCAGCCGGTGCTCTGGAACTCGCCGAAGAGAACTTCTGAGCCCGACCCGGAGGCCGCTGCCTACTGAGGCGGCGGCAAGCGGAGCAAAAAGGCCCGACCGGCGCATGCCGGATCGGGCCTTTTGATGTAGGCGCGCCTGACTTGGCAGACGCAGTGCAGGCGCGCCGTCAGTGCGTCACTCCACCTTCGCCTTCTCGCGCAGCTCGAGCACATGGCGTTCGACCATCTGCTGCTGCAGGCGCTGTTGAAGCTGGGGCTTCACCTCTTCGAACGGAGGGGCCTGGACAGCGCGCACATCATCGAGCTGGATGACGTGATAGCCAAAATCGCTCTTGACCGGCGTACGGGTGTACTTGCCCTTCTCGAGGCCCACCATTGCATCGGCAAAGGGCTTCACGAACATGCCGGGGTTGCTCCAGCCGAGTTCGCCACCACGCTCACGAGAGCCCGGATCACGGGATTCCTTGGCGACTTCTGCAAACGGCGTACCGTTCTGCAGGCGGGCGATGATCGCCTTGGCCTCAATCTCGGTCTCCACGAGGACATGGCGCGGGAGGTATTCCTTGTCGCCCATGCGCCCCTTGATGGCATCGTATTCCTTCTGCAGTTCGGCGTCGCTCACGGCGTTGGTGCGTACGTACTCCTGCAGGTAGGCGCGGATCAGGATGGCTTGGCGCGCCATGTCCATCTGAGCCTGCACATCAGCCTTCTTGTCCAGCCCCTTCTTGGCGGCTTCCTGCGCCAGCACTTCGCGGCGCACGAGTTCCTCGCGGATCGCACCCTGCAGTTGTTCGCTCTCGGGAACGCCCTGGGCACGCTGCTCGGCCATCATGGCTTCTGCACGCGCAGCCGGAATGGCAACGCCATTGACCTTGGCGAGCGAGTCGGCAGCGAGTGCGGGGAGGGCGAGGAAGCCGGCCAGCAGCGTGACGGCGAGGCGGCTCGGGAACTGTTTCATGGAGATTCCTTCAGTTTTCATGTGTGGTGGCCTCTGTGGCCGAAAGCGCGCGAATGGCAAGCGCATGGATGTCCTTCTTCATCATGTCGCCAAGCGCGGTGTAGATCATACGCTGTCGCTGCACTCTGCTGCAGCCTTCGAAAGCATCGGAAACGATGTAAAGCCGATAGTGCCCACCGCCTTCTCGGGCGCCGGCGTGGCCGGCATGCAGGGCACTCTCGTCCTCGATCTCGAGTACCCGGGTCTGGAAGCCCTGGGCCAGGATTGCGCGCATGCGCTCGACGGTCTGCGCGCTCACGGCAAGGTCTTGCGGAAAGGACGCACGGTCACCTGCGCGAACACGCCGGCCCGGGTATAGGGGTCTTCGCGTGCCCACGCTTCAGCGCTGGCGAGCGAGTCGAACTCGGCCACAATCAAGCTGCCCAGGAAGCCCGCAGGCCCCGGGTCGGGTGAGTCGATTGCGGGCATCGGACCCGCCAGCAACAGCCGCCCCTCGTTGCGCAGCAGCTCCAGGCGAGCGACGTGTTCGGGACGGACGGCAAGTCTCGTATCGAGCGTGCCCGGTGCGTCCTCGCCGATCAATGCGTAGTACATCAGTTGGTTTCCTCTTCCATGTGGCGTGACAGATAGAAGCCTTGAGCCAGAACGAATGCGAGCATCAGGCCAAGGCCGCCGAACATCTTGAAGTTGACCCATGCTTCTTCGCTGAAGTTGTAGGCGACATAGAGGTTGAGCAGACCCATGGCAACGAAGAAGCACGCCCATGCGGCGTTGAGCCGTCCCCACACCTGATCGGGCAGTTGGATCTGCGCTTCAAGCATCTTGCGGATGAGGTTGCGCTTGAGGATCAGGGCGGATCCAAGCAACACGAAGCCGAACAACCAATAAAGTGCCGTCGGCTTCCACTTGATGAAGGTGGGGTTGTGAAAGAACAGTGTGGCACCGCCGAACACGACAATGATGCCAAGGCTAACCCACAGCATGTTGTCGACCTTGCGATGACGGAGCCATACAAGCGCGATCTGCAAGCCTGTGGCGACGATGGCGACGAACGTGGCGATGAGGATGGGCGCCTGCGACGGCGCGATGTCACCCCCGAGCCAGCCGGAGGCCAATGCATGGGCGGCATCCGGGTTTGCACCGCCGAGCTTGTAGGCGGCAAAGAACAGGATGACGGGGAGGAGATCGAAGAGGATTTTCATGGTTCGTGGCCGAAGCCCAAGTCTGATTGATTGATTCTATCGCGGCCGCCGTCACTTGCGACGGCGGGCAGGCAGAGGATGGCCCTCAGCCCACCGCCTGTGCGTGGCAGCAGCTCGAGTCGTCCGTGATGTGATGCCATGATGCGTTCAACGATCGCCAGGCCAAGGCCTGCTCCCTTCGTGTTCGAGCGCGCCTTTTCGAGGCGGGTGAAGGGCTGGCGCATGCGCTCGACTTCTGCCTCCGGGATGCCGGGGCCACGATCTGCAACTTCGATGCACGCCTCATCGTCACTCACGCTGACGACAATATCGAGCGGGCACTCGTCACCCGCGTAACGGAGAGCATTGTCTATCAGGTTGGCCAGCGCCCGTCGTAGCGACAGTGCACGAACTGCTACGACCAGATGATCCGGAGTGCTGAGGCGTATGTCGACACCACGCAGGCGGTAAGGGTCGGACACCTCGCGGCAAAGCGTGACGAGGTCGAGCAGCGCAAAAGCCTCCTGCGGTGTCCCGCGCCCGAAGTCAAGGAACTGCCCGATGATGCGGTCCATCTCCTCGATGTCGGTCACCATTGCAGCGACGTCGTCGTCAGGTGCGCCGGACATTTCGATGCCGAGTCGAAGTCTGGCCAATGGCGTGCGCAGGTCATGCGACACACCAGCGAGAATCAGGGCACGATCAGCATCCATGCGCGCAAGGTCGCTCGTCATCTGGTTGAAGGCACGGGCGACCACGGCGATCTCTTGCGGGCCGGATTCTTCCTGCGGCGGCGGCGTGACCCCACTGCCCACCTGCCGTGCCGCACGTGCGAGCTGGCGAAGTGGGGCGCTTACCCGAGACACGATCAGGAAGGCGCCAAGCAGGGCCGCAAGCAGGGCGCCACCGCCCCAGCCCAGCCAGCCAAAGCTGTCCGGATTCTCGATGCGCTCCGGGGGCAGCATGACCCAGTATTCATCGTTGGCGTCTTCGGGGTCGAGGCGGAAACTCACCCAGAAACCGTTCAGCGTCTTCCAGCGCGTGGCGAAGCGTGTGTGCTCACCCAGCTGACGCCTGACATCGTTCACCAGCAAGCGATGAGGTCGGGTGTCGGGCAAGGGCTCAAGCTCATCGCTTTGCTCGGCCGGATAGATACGGATGCCCTCGAGCGCAGCCATGTCGATGAGCAGGTCCACCCTGCGGTCGATATCGGCGTTGATCAGCGCGGTACGCGTCAAGTTCACCACGGATACGACCATCTGTGCTACGTCACGAGCGCGCGCAGGCTCCTGTACGTAGCGAAAGATCTGCGACCACGCGCCCAGCGCCACGATGAGCAGCAGCGCGACGAGCAGAAACGTCTGCCACAACAGGGTATGCGGCAACAGGCGAGCAGCCAGGGGTGTCCTGGCCGCCCGCTCCAGTGTGCGCAGTGGCGCCTCGGTCATCCAGGGCTCAGGTGGCCGCGTCCGGCTTGGCGTCTTCCTCGCCGCCACCCTTCTGCCCGTCGGGTACGAACACATAGCCGAAGCCCCACACGGTCTGAAGGTAGCGCGGCTTGGCGGGGTCGTCCTCAACCAGCTTGCGCAGGCGAGACACCTGGACATCGATGGCGCGATCGAACACGCCGTACTCGCGCCCGCGCGCGAGTTCCATGAGCTTGTCGCGCGACAGCGGCTGACGCGGATGTGTCAGCAGCACCTTGAGCAGGGAGAACTCCCCCGTGGTGAGCTGGATCTCCTCTTCATCCCGGGTCAACGAGCGCGTGCCGAGATTCACCTTCACGCGGCCGAAGGCGACGACCTCGTCCTCAGCGGTCGGGGCGCCGGGCAGCGTTTGCGGCTGCCTGCGCATGACCGCCTGGATGCGCGCCACGAGCTCGCGTGGATTGAAGGGCTTGGCGATGTAGTCGTCGGCTCCCATCTCAAGGCCGACGATGCGGTCTACGTCGTCGCCCTTGGCTGTCAGCATGATGATGGGGATCGTGTTCTCAGCGCCGCGAAGCCGTCGACAGATGGCGAGACCATCTTCGCCCGGCAGCATCAAGTCGAGCACTACCAGATCGTAGTGCTCACGATGCAGCGCCCGATCCATCATCGGTGCGTCACCCACGGCCTTGACGGCGAATCCCTGCTCCTGCAGGTAGCGGGACAGGAGTTCGCGCAGACGTGCGTCGTCATCGACGACGAGAATGCGATAGCGTGTCTTCAGGTTCATGTGAGGAATGCTAGCCTGAGTCTCGAGCGCTTGCCAGTAGGCTCGTCGGCGGGCACTGAATTTGCCGGGTAACCCTTCGTAAGCGCCTAGGGCAGAGGCAATATCACCTTACAAAACGCCCGTGGCTTTGACCTGGCGCACTACACATCGATGGTCATTTGCCGTAAGGTCCGTAGCCTGAAGCCTCATATTCGGTGGGCCGCGTTGACGGACTCGCCGTCCAGACAGACCAGATGAATCAGACTCCCAGATCAGCCTCTTCCGCAGTGAGCGTCCTACGCTCGCAGCCGAGGACGTCGCACCGGCTGCACGCGATTTCGGGCGTGGTGGCCTGCATGCTTGCCACGCTCCTGCCGTCCGCCGAGGCAATGGCGCAGGGCGTGAGCGAGGCTGTCACGGGCGAGGCGCATGCCGTGAAGCCTGTCGTCCAGCGGGCCACGAAAGACTGGCGGCAGACTCTCGAGGATTCCGGCAAGGACAGTAACACCACGCCGCAGCGCCGCAGCATCAGTGCAGAGGAGCGCGGGCATCTGCGCCGACACGTCAGCGATGCGGCACGCGGGGCCTACCAGGACGACAAGGTCTCCGGGCGGGGCAAACGCTGAGCCTTGCCCGCGAGGGCTTTACGACGCCTGTCGGGGGGCGCCCCGAGCCGGTAGAATGGCGCCACCATGAACGTCCTATCGATCGAGACCGCCACCGAGCATGGCAGCGTCGCCTTGCTTGCGGGCGGAGCGTTGCTCAGCCGCCGTATTCACGGTGCCGCAAATCATTCCGAAGCGGTGTTGCGAGACGTACGCGCAGTGTTGGCCGAGGCGGGCCTTGCAGCAACACAATTGGATGCGGTTGCGTTTGGCGCAGGCCCTGGCGCGTTTACCGGCTTGCGTCTGGGTTGCGGTGTCGCACAGGGCATTGCACTGGGCGCCGACCTGGGGGTTGCTGCCGTGTGCAGTCTGCAGGCTCTGGCTTTGCAGGTGCCTGCACCCCGCGTGCTGGTGGCTACCGATGCGCGCATGGGCGAGATGTATCACGCCACTTACGAGCTTGACGGGGACGGCCTGCCGGTCGCCCTCAACGGTCCGTGCTGTGACGCACCTGGCGCATTCGAACTGCCGCCGGGCGACTGGTTTGCTGCAGGGTCTGCTTTTGCGGCATGGCCCGAGGAACTCGAGGCGCGTACGCTCGGCCGACTCACCGGGTGCAGGCCCGACCTTGTGCCGCGTGCGGACGAAGTCGCTCGCCTGGGCGCTGCGATGGCGTTGAGGAAGGAGTTGGTCGCCGCTGAGTACGCGCTGCCGCTTTATGTGCGCGACAAGGTCGCGTTCACGACGGCCGAACGACTCGCTCGGGGTGGACGGGCCTGATTCATGGACGCCTGCGTGATCACGCCGATGACGGCGAACGACCTCGACTGGGTGTGCGCTGAGGAAGCTTGCCTTCATGCACACCCCTGGACGCGCCGTAACTTCGAGGATGCGCTGGCCGCCGGCAACGATGCCTGGGTGATGCACGCTGGTGGCGAAGCGTTAGCGTACGCGGTTGTTCTGCGCGTCCTCGATGAGGCGCACCTGCTCGACATCGGCGTGAGTCTTCGGGCGCAGGGCAGGGGGTATGGACGACAGTTGCTGGACTGGATTGCGGATTTCGCCCGTGATCAGGGCGCAGTCGCGTTCTTTCTCGAGGTGCGCGTTTCGAACGCGATTGCCCTGGCACTTTATGAGCGCTCGGGTTTCAGTGAGATTGGCCGTCGTCGTGGCTACTATCCGGCAGTCGATGGGCGCGAGGATGCGATCGTGATGAGGCGGGACCTATGATCGCGGGTACGCAAACATCCCGCCGTGATGCGTTGCTGAGGGAAATGGGCCTTGGGCCGGTCTGGCGGTTGCGCAGGACTGCCGATGAGGCCCAGGACGACATAGGCGTGGCAGCCCAGGCCGTTGAGTCGTCACCTCTGCTGCCGCGGGACGAGCGTGCGCCGTCGCGGCCCGACATACGGGGGCGCGCGCGCGTCGAGCCGCCTGCCAAGCCTCTACGCGAAGATGTCGCGCCGCCGTCCGCCGATGACGCGATCAGCAGCGTGCGCGCCCAGCGGATTGCCAGCCTTCAGTGGGACGCCCTCGAGGAAGACATGCGCGCCTGCCGCGCTTGTGGTCTTTGCGAGCAGCGCAGGCAGGCCGTACCTGGTGTTGGTGACCGCAATGCACGCTGGATGTTCGTCGGCGAAGGGCCGGGCAGCGAGGAGGATCTTCGAGGCGAACCTTTCGTTGGTCCGGCGGGCCGCCTGCTCGACAACATGTTGGGCGCCATCGGCCTGGACAGGAGCCAGGACGTTTTCATTGCCAATGCGGTCAAGTGCCGGCCGCCGCACAACCGCACGCCTCAGGGGGTCGAGTTGGACGCCTGTCTGCCCTATCTGCAGCGCCAGATCGAGTTGGTCAGGCCGCGGCTGCTGATTGCGCTCGGCCGTCCCGCCGCACAAGCGTTGCTGAATCGTGAGATCGCAATCTCTGCCGCACGCGGCAGGCGTTTCGAGCGCAATGGCGTGCCAGTGATAGTGACTTATCATCCGGCTTATCTGCTGCGCAATCCGCAGGACAAGGCCAAAGCCTGGGAGGATCTGTGCTTTGGCCGTCGCTTGATGGCCGGCGCCTGCGCGTCGGACTGAGCATGCTTGGGGTGCTGCTCAGTGCGTGCGGTCCTCGAGCAGGGCGACATTGTCGAATTCGCGCTGGTTTGCCTCGTGGCGGCGTTTGACGACGAGCATTGTGCCGGCGACGAAGATGCCGAAGAGCGCGATCACGGTGTTGATCGACAGCCCGAACATGATCAGCAAGGCATAGGTGCCGGTCATGACGAGGATCGACAGGTTCTCGTTGAAGTTCTGCACTGCGATTGAGTGGCCAGCGCCCATCAGAATATGGCCGCGGTGCTGCAGCAGTGCATTCATCGGCACCACGAAGAAGCCGGCGAGTCCGCCCACGACCACCATGAGCGCCATCGCGATCCACGCCTCTGTCACGCCGATCATCAAGGTGACAACGATCCCCATCGCGATGCCAAGCGGGATCACCCTCACGGACTGACGCAGTGAGATGTAGCGCGCGGCAAGGATCGAGCCGGCGGCGATTCCGAGCGCCACCACGCCCTGCAGCATGGAGGCTTCGGAGAGGCTCATACCCAGGTTGTGTTCGGCCCACTTGATGACGATGAACTGCAAGGTTGCCCCGGCGCCCCAGAACAGCGTGGTGACGGCGAGCGAGATCTGACCGAGCTTGTCGCGCCACAGCAGGCGCAGACAGTGGTTGAAATCATGAAACAGGTAGATCGGGTTGTTCTTGAGCGGCTTGTGGTCGACACCGGTGTCGGGGATGAACATGTTGAACACGGCCGCGGCGAGATAGAGCGAGCCGACGACGAACACTGCCGCCTCGAAGGCGTTGTCGGCAAAGGGCAGCCCCAGGCCCATCAGTGCCGCAGAGACGTCGTCGCGGATCATGATGCCGCCCATCACGGTACCGATGATGATTGCCCCCACCGTGAGCCCCTCGATCCATCCGTTGGCGACCACCAGCAGGCGGTGAGGGAGGTACTCGGTGAGGATGCCGTACTTGGCGGGCGAGTAAGCGGCCGCACCTAGTCCTATCACGGCGTAGGCCAGCAGCGGGTGGCTGCCCAGAAACAGCATCAGGCAGCCGCCGATCTTGATCGTGTTGCTGATCAGCATCACCCGCCACTTGGGCATCGAGTCGGCGAAGGCGCCGACGAATGCGGCCAGGCCGACGTAGGACAGGGTGAAGAACAGCTTGAGCAGCGGCTCGAACTCGGACGGTGCGGCCATGTCCCGGAGCATTGCGATCGAGATGATGAGCAAGGCATTGTCGGCGAGCGCAGAGAAGAACTGCGCAGCCATGATGATGTAGAAGCCGAGCGGCATCGTGCGGTAGCAGGCTCACGGTAGCAGGAGCGCGGTTTATATCACGAAGGCGTGTGCATGGTGATGACGCCGATCAATGCCCGAAATCAGCGCCAGCTTTGGCACCAAACCCCGGCGTATGTGGGATCGCCGAACGCCTGCATTTGTGCTTTAATTCGAGTTGATAAACCATCCTTATCCGGATCATGGCAGATCGCAGACTTCAGGTTTTCCACGCGGTAGCGAAGCACGGCTCGTTCACGCGCGCGGCAGAACACCTTCACATGACGCAGCCAGCCGTCACCTTCCAGATCAAGCAGCTGGAAGAGCACTTCGACACCCGGTTGCTCGATCGCGGGCATGGCAAGATCTCCCTGACACCTGCGGGCGAACTTGTACTGGCCTACGCCGAGCGGATTCTCGGACTCTCCGCCGAGCTGGACTCGCGCGTGTCCGAGCTTACCGACGAGCTTGCGGGCCAGATCAAGATCGGCACCAGCACAACGATCGCCGCTTACTGGCTACCGCACATCCTTGAAGGCTTCAAGCGCCGCTACCCACGCGTGTTGCCGCGTGTGGTGGTCGGCAACTCGAAACTGACCGAAGATGCCGTTGCTGCGCGTGATCTGGACATTGGCCTCATCGAGATCGTTACCGAGCAACACGCCATTGAGCGCCGCAGTGCGGCACGCGACGAGCTGTTCGTGATCTGCAGTCCCGACAACCCGCTTGCGGCGTTCAAGAGTCTGCGTGCGAAGGACCTGGTCGGCCACCCCTTCATTGATCGTGACCCGGGTAACGGCATCCGTCAGATTGCCGACGAGTTCTTCGAGGCTGCCGGCATTGCCGGTAGCGAGATCACCCTGTGCGCCGAGATCGGCAGTCTGGCGACGATCAAGCACCTTGCCGCTGCGGGGCTGGGCTTTGCCATCGCGTCCAAACGCGCGATCCAGCGAGACCTGGAGGATGGCCGTCTGGTTGCGATTGCGCTCGAGCCGAGGATCTACACCCCGCTCGAAGTCATCCTGCCCCGTGACAAGTTCCGCTCGCGACTGATCACCGCCTTTGCCGACTTTGCCTGCGAGGAATTCGCGCGGATGGCCGATCGCGACAGCGCGGCCTGACCCGATGTCAGACGGCCATTTTCCGACTGCCCGCACCGTAGCTGACTGATGGCACGCGCGAAGACTGCGTTCGTGTGCACCGAGTGCGGTGCTCAGGCGGTGCGCTGGCAGGGTCAGTGCCCGCAGTGTCAGGCCTGGAACACGCTGGTCGAAACTGTCCTTGAGCCGACAACGTCGTCGGCCGGCAACCGCTTTGCGGCCCTGGCCGGCGATACCGCACGACTGCGCCCCCTGTCTGCGCTGCAGCCCAAGGAGGAACCCCGCCAACCAACCGGACTGGACGAATTCGACCGTGTGCTCGGCGGCGGACTGGTGAGCGGCGGTGTCGTGCTGATCGGTGGCGATCCGGGGATCGGCAAGTCGACGCTGCTGTTGCAGGCCCTGTCCAACCTTGCGACGCTGCAGCAGGGGGCAGGCGCGGGCGCAGACGATGGGCGCACGACCGCAGTCTATGTGAGCGGCGAGGAGTCGGGCGAGCAGGTCGCCCTGCGGGCACAGCGCCTGCAGCTGCCTGCGACGCCCTTGCAGATGCTGGCCGAGATCAACCTTGAGCGCATCCTGCACACGCTGCGCGAGGCGAGGCCGCGGGTGGCGGTCATCGACTCGATCCAGACCGTCTATTCCGAAACCCTGCAGTCGGCCCCGGGTTCGGTGGCGCAGGTGCGCGAATGCGCGGCCCAGCTCACGCGCTTTGCCAAGCAGAGCGGCACCTGCCTGATCCTCGTCGGCCATGTCACCAAGGACGGGGCGCTCGCCGGTCCGCGGGTGCTCGAACACATCGTCGATACCGTGCTGTACTTCGAGGGCGACACGCATTCGAGCTTCCGTCTCATCCGTGCTTTCAAGAACCGCTTCGGTGCGGTCAATGAGCTCGGCGTGTTCGCGATGACCGAGCGTGGGCTGCGCGGCGTGTCCAACCCGTCTGCGATCTTCCTGTCGCAGCACTCCCAGCAGGTGCCGGGCAGCTGCGTGCTGATCACCCAGGAGGGAACGCGTCCGCTGCTGGTCGAGGTGCAGGCGCTTGTCGATGCGTCGCAGAGCCCCAACCCGCGCCGGCTTTCGGTCGGCCTCGAGCAGACGCGGCTGGCCATGCTGCTGGCGGTGATGCATCGCCACGCCGGCATTGTGTGCTTCGACCAGGACGTGTTCGTGAATGCGGTGGGCGGGGTGAAGATCACCGAGCCGGCTGCCGATCTGGCGATCCTGTTCGCGATCGTGTCCTCGCTGCGCGATCGCCCCTTGCGTCGTGGCCTGGCCGTGTTCGGCGAGGTCGGCCTTGCCGGTGAGATTCGCCCCGCGCCGCGCGGCCAGGAGCGCCTGAAGGAAGCAGCCAAACTCGGCTTCGACGCCGCCATCGTGCCGCGCGCGAATGCGCCCAAGCAGGCCATCGACGGATTGCGGGTGATCGCCGTGGAGCGCGTCGACGAGGCGCTGGAGGCCTTGCGCGAACTCGAGTGAGGCCGCGCTCAGCCGGCTCCGGGCGCCGGCGGGCCGGTTGTGCACCACGCCAGCGCCCAGTCCAGGGCCGCTGCGAGCCGGGCCATTGCCTGCGGCGACGGCTCGGTACCCAGCGCCCACTGCTCACCGCGGATGGCGAGGAGCGTTGAAGGGGGCGGCGGGCATCGCTCCAGGTCCTCGAACACACTCAGCACCACCTGCGGCGACACCGCATGCGTGGTGAAGCTGGTGTCGCGCGCCGGCAGGACTGTGCTGACCTCGAAAGGGTGCCCGGCGTCGACCGAAGCATCGACGAAGAGCACGCGCTGCCGGTCGCGCAGGTCGAGTGCATGTTCGACCTGGAGCTGGAAGTCGGTCAGGCACTCGACACCGGGCAGCGCGCGACCGGCGAGGGCGTCGATGAAAAGGGGGCCGAGTGCGTCGTCACCGCGGCTGGGGTTGCCCCAGCCGAACACGAGAATCGGCGGTGGCGTCCGTATGCTCATGCCAGCATGCGCTGTGCCCGGGCTCACTGACGGCAGCGGCGGTCGAGCTCCTCACCCGCGGCGTCGACCAGACGTACCTCGAGCGGCATCTTGCCCAGGGCGTGGGTCGCGCACGACAGGCAGGGGTCGTAAGCGCGAATGGCAACCTCGATGTGATTGAGCAGCCCTTCGGTGAGTTCGCGGCCGTCCAGGTAGCGCCTGGCCACCTCGCGCACCGCGGCATTCATCGCCTGATTGTTGTTGGTGGTCGACACAATGAGGTTGGCCATGGTGACGAGGTCGTCGTCTCCGACCTGGTAGTGGTGGAACAGGGTGCCGCGCGGCGCCTCGATGACACCGACGCCCTCGCGCCGGCGGGACCCGGTCACCATCAGCTCGTCACCCTCGATATCGTCGTCGTGGAGGAGATCCTTGATCGTCTCCGCGGCAAACAGCATCTCGATCATGCGCGCCCAGTGATAGCCCAGCGTGGCGTGCATCGGGCGCTCGCCGGCGTAGGCAAGCAGCGTCCGCCGCTCATGGTCGGCAAACGGCGTGGGGATGCTGTCGCTGTTCTGCACTCGCGCCAGCGGTCCGACCCGGTACCAGCCGCGCTCGGGGCCGAGTGCGGCGAGGTAGGGGAACTTCATGTAGGTCCAGGGTTTGATCTCTTCCATGATCAGGCTGTCGTAGCTCTGATAGTCGACCTGGTCGAAGAGGATGCGCCCGTCTGCGTCACGAGCACGCAGCGCACCGTCGTAGAGGTCGAGGCTGCCGTCGGGGGCGACCATGCCCATGAAATTCGACTCGAAGCTGCCGAAACTGTCGTAGAGCGTGGGGTCCTGTTCATGGATGCGGCGGACGATCTCGACCGCCTCCCGGCTCCAGGCGATCATCTGGTAGGCGTCCCTGAGCAGCAACTGGCGCTCGGCACTGCTCAGCGAGCGATTGACGCCACCTGGCACAGCACCGGTGCCATGGACGCGCTTGCCTGCGGTGAGCCGGATCACCTCCTGTCCGTATTTGCGCAGCAGGATGCCCTTGCGGGCAATGTCGGGAAACTGCTCCGCCACGCCCACGATGTTGCGGCGACCGGGCTCGGACTCGAAGCCGAACAGCAGGTCGGGCGAGGACAGATGGAAGAAGTGAAGCGCATGCGACTGCAGGATCTGGCCATAGTGCATGAGCCGGCGCATTCTGTCGGCCGTCGGTGTCAGGGTCGTGGCGCCGACGATCAGGTCGAGCGCCTTGCACGCCGCGAGGTGATGGGACACCGGGCAGATACCGCACAGACGCTGCACCATCACCGGCACTTCCCAGTAAGGTCGGCCCTGGATGAAGCGCTCGAAGCCGCGGAACTCGACGATGTGCAGGCGCACCTGATGCACCTTGTTGTCCTCGTCGAGCAGGATGGTGACCTTGCCGTGGCCCTCCACGCGCGTGACCGGGTCGATGGCGACGCGGCGTAGTCTGTCGCGTGCAACGGTTGCGGTTTCGAGATCCAAGCTCATGGCGTCTGTCCTTTGTGGCATATCCGTGTTGAGCGCATGGTGCCTATGTACCGTCTCAGTCGTACTGCAGCAGGCCGTGGCCGAGCTTGGGCGCACGACCTTCGATGAGATCGTTCAGGAATGACCAGATCGCATCGGCCGAGGGCGGGCAGCCAGGCAGGAAGTAGTCGATCCGCACCACCTCGTGCACCGGATGCACCTGGTTCAGCGGCAGTGGCAGTTCGGGGTCGTCGGGTACGGCGCTGCCCGGCGCCAGCCCGTGCCCGGTGCGATACACCATCTGCAGGATCTCGCCGACGTCGAGCGCATTGCGCTGCGCCGGCAGGCCGCCATTGACCGCGCAGGCGCCGAGTGCGACCAGCACCTTGCAGTTGGCGCGGAACTCGCGCAGCACGTGCACATTCTCGGCATTGCACACGCCACCCTCGATCAGTCCGATGTCGCAGGGGCCGCAGTGCTTGATGTCGGTAATCGGTGAGCGGTCGAACTCCACCCTTTCGAGTAACGTCAGCAGGCGTTCGTCGATATCCAGCAACGACATGTGGCAACCGAAGCAACCTGCCAGCGACACGGTCGAGACCTTGAGCTTGCCCGCCATCACCCTGGCTCCTTGTCGGTGTGCACGGTGTCTGCCTGGACGGCCCCGATCGGTTCGCGATCATAGGTGCGCTTGCCGATCGGCACGGCGAAGCCCACGCGCTTGCGCAGGATCACGCCCACCGGACAGATCGTGGCCGCACGATCGCTGGCGGCAAAGCGCGTTTCCGCCAGCTGGCCGGAGACGCTGTTGACGATGAGATGCGAACGTGTGCCGCGCCCGGACAGGGCAAACACGTCCTTGCCATCAACGTCGCGGCTGGCCTGCACGCACAGCTCGCACATGATGCAGCGGTTGAAGTCGAGGAGTACGTCCGGGTGCGAGGCATCGACGGCCCGGTCGGGATAGAAGTGGTCGAAGTGGGGGCTGAGCATGCCCAGCCTGTAAGCCGTGGCCTGCAGCACGCAATCGCCGCTCTTCTCGCAGGAGGGGCAGAAGTGGTTGCCCTCGACGAACAGCAACTGCAGCAGGGTACGACGCTTGTCTGCCAGTTCCTCGGTCTCGCTTTCCACTGATTGGCCCGCCGCCGCACGCACGGTACAGGCGGTCGCCAGCCGGCCGTCGATCCTCACCGTACACAGCTTGCAGGATCCGTGCGCAGCAAAGTCCGGATGCCAGCACAGGTGCGGGATGTACTTGCCAGCAGCAGTTGCTGCCTGCATCACCGTCTGGCCTGGCGTGAAGGCCACTTCTTCGCCATCGAGCAGGAAGGTGTCCTTCATGGCTGTTCATCCTTCGCAGGGCTTGGCGTAGCGGGGAAGGGCGCGTATGCCGCATCACCCCAATCGGGCGGATGTCGATTGGTGTCGACAGCGCTAAGGTTGCTGCCCAGGTGAGCGCCCGGATCGTCCCGTCCGGTCATCTGGCGCGCCCGCGACAATGCGGCATCCAGATCGAAGGCGGGCTCGTATTCGCTTGACTGGAGCCGGCTCTCGAATACCGAACGGAAGCGGGAGAGCATGTCGTTGACTGCGATGGTCGCGGTATTGCCAAGTCCGCAATGGCTCGCCCCTTGCATGAGAGCGTGCATCTTCGCCATCTCCTCAAGGTCGTAGGGCGAGCCACGCCCGGCAGCCAGCTTATCAATCAGGCGGGCAACCACCGCGGTGCCGACCCGGCACGGTGTGCAGAAACCGCAGCTCTCATGGGCGAAGAAGTGAGCGAAGTTGCGCGCGACCTCAAGCATGTCGCGGCTGCGGTCGAACACCATGATCGAGCCGCCTGTGGCCACGTCCTCGAAGGCAATCCGGCGCCCGAACTCGTGCTCATCCAGACAATGACCTGCCGCGCCCGCACTGGTGACGGCCAGGGTGTCGCGGGCGCCCGCAGCCTGCAGCACGTCGGCCACGGTGACCCCGAAAGGAAACTCGTAGATCCCCGGACGGGCGACGTCGCCCGACACCGACAGCAATTTTGTGCCGGTGGAGGCAGGCGTGCCGATCGTGCGAAACCACTCGCCGCCACGGACGGCAATGAGTGCTGCGAGGGCGAGCGTCTCAACGTTATTCACCGTGGTGGGCTGGCCCCGGTAGCCGTTGGTGACAGGGAAGGGCGGTCGGATGCGCGGCTTACCCGGTTTGCCCTCGAGCGATTCGATGAGTGCCGACTCCTCGCCGCAGATATAGGCGCCGGCACCAAGGTGAATATCGATGTCGAAGCTGAAGCCGCGGCCCATGATGTTGCGCCCCAGCAGGCCTTGTTCGCGGCGTTGCGCCAGGCGTACCTGGAGGCGGTCGAGCAGGTAGCGGTACTCGCCGCGCAGGTAGATGAAACCCTTGCTCGAGCCAATCGCGAGGCCGGCGATGCACATTCCATCGACGACGAGGTCGAAGTAGCTGTTGAGCAGGACACGATCCTTGAAAGTACCTGGCTCGCCTTCGTCGGCATTGCAGATAACGTAGTGCGCGTCGCCCCAGGCGTCGCGGCACGAGCGCCATTTGATGTCGCTGCCGAAGCCTGCGCCCCCCCGACCACGCAGGGACGACCGCTCGATCTCGGCAAGCAGCCCGGCTGCGCCACAGTCGAGCGCCGCTGCGAGCGCTTCGCCCGGGCTCAACCGATGATCGAGCAGGACGTCACGACGCTGGATGTTGTCCGCCACCTCGAACCATTCGGGTGGCCAATCGCCGATGGGTACGCGGCTGCGAACGAGGTGCGCCATCTCGTCGATCCGGTCGACATTCAGGCGGGTGATCGCACGGCCGTTTGCGAGCAGGGCTGGACCCTGGTCGCACATGCCGGTGCACGATGTCGTGTCCACGCGCACCAATCCATCCTCGGAAAGCCGGCCTGGTTCGAGCCAGAGTTGCTCGCACAGTGCGCTCATCAGCCCGGTGTTGCCGAGCATACGGTCAGTGATGTTGTCCGAGAACAGCAGCCGGTATTCGCCTGCAGGCTGGGTGTGCAGAAAACTGTAGAAGCTCGCCGTGCTCTCGACCCGCACACGCGGCACGGCTAGCGCCGACGCAATGGCGCTGATGACGTCCGGCGGCAACCATCCCGACTGTTCCTGCACATCGATAAGGATCTGCAGAAGTTGAGAGGGCTCTCGGCGATGTTGCACGAGAATGCGATCGAGCTCCGATGCGTCCACAGCGTACTCCCGGCCATTGCGTGCTCTTGCTCCTGCATTATGGCGGGAAGCGTGGAGTATCAGTTATCAAGTTTCCAATGGCGTGATCAACTCGTTAAGTTTACATAACGCAGATTATCGTGGTTTTATGATCGCAGAGGGGGGGAAAGAGTCACTCTGCAGGCTGTCTCGCTCTTCGGCAGTTTGGGCACTACTGCACCAATACTGCCCACATGCATCCGCGAATGCGGTCAGGCGACGTCGCGGCCAGACTTAAAAAGCCTTTTAAAACAATGTGGTGCGGGGAAAGAGACTCGAACTCTCACGCCTTGCGGCGCTGGAACCTAAATCCAGTGCGTCTACCAATTCCGCCATCCCCGCGGGTGTCACGTCTGAAGCGGAGCGCATTATACACAGCACCTGCCCGATCGGCCGTCAGGTGCCGTGCCATGCGTCCCGTCAGCTGGCGGTGCGGCCGTAGTTGTCCTCGAAACGCACGATGTCATCCTCGCCAAGATAGCTGCCAGATTGCACCTCGATGATCTCCAGCGGCAGCTTGCCCGGGTTGGCGAGGCGATGCGTGTGTCCCAGCGGGATGTAGGTGGATTCGTTCTCGCCGAGCAGGAAGGTCCGGTCGCCATTGGTGACCTCGGCCGTACCCTTCACCACGATCCAGTGTTCGGCGCGGTGATGATGCATCTGCAGGCTGAGCTTGGCGCCGGGATTGACGACGATGCGCTTGACCTGAAAACGCTCGCCGGCATCGATCGAGTCGTACCAACCCCAGGGCCGGTACACCTTGCGATGGCTCTGCGTCAGGCTGCGGCCTTCGGCCTTCAGGCGCGCCACGACCTTCTTGACGTCCTGCGTTCGCTCCTTGTGCGCGACCATCACCGCATCCGGCGTCTCGACCACGATCATGTCCTCGCAGCCGATCGCGGCGACCAAACGGCTACCGGCATGCACCAGAGTGTTCCGGCTCGATTCGAACAGCACCTCGCCGCGCGCGGCGTTACCGTCTGCATCCTTGTTCGAGACGGCCCATAGCGCATCCCAGGCACCAACGTCCGACCAGCCGGCGGATAAGGGTACGACCACCCCCTGCCCCAGCTCCGGCGCTTCGGCGATGCGTTCCATGACCGCGTAGTCGATCGAATCGCTCGGGCTGGCCTCGAAGGCGGGGGCGTCAAGGCGGATGAAGTCCGCATCCGTGCTGCGGGCGGTAAAAGCGCGCGCGCAGGCGGCTTCCATGTCGGGATTGAAACGCGCGATCGCCTGACGCCACACCGAGGCCTTCATCATGAAGATGCCGCTGTTCCAGAAGTAGGCCCCGCTCGCGACATAGCGCTCGGCAGTGGCGCGGTCCGGCTTCTCGACGAACTCGGCCAGGCCACGTGCCGTGCCGGTGTCGGCAACCGGTGCCCCGGCTCGGATGTAGCCGTAGCCGGTCTCAGGCCGGTCCGGCACGATGCCGAAGGTCACCAGCGCACCGCCTGCGGCGGCTCGCGCGCCTTCTGCGATCGCCTGCTGGAAGGCCGTGACATCGCTGATCACGTGGTCGGCTGGCATCACCAGCAGCACCGGATCACCCTCCTCCAGTGCAGCCAATGCCGCCAGCGTGAGCGCTGGCGCCGTATTGCGACCGACCGGCTCGAGCACGATCTGCGGCGCTCGTACGCCGATCTGGCGCAATTGCTCGGCGATGATGAAGCGGTATTCCTCGTTGGTAACGACCAGCGGCCGAGGATCGACCTCGGCGCCAGCAAAGCCCTTCAGGCGGACCGCGGTCTCCTGCAGCAGGGACAGTTCGCCGGTCAGCGGCAGCAACTGCTTGGGGTAACTTTCACGCGAGGCAGGCCACAGGCGGGTGCCCGAGCCGCCGGAAAGGATCACGCTCTTGATGGTCATGGTCGGGAGTGTCCTTGGTCAGGTCTGCAGTTCGCGCAACATGCGCGCGACGCCGTCGCGCCAGTCTGGCAGGTGGAGCCCGAAGGCATGGCGCAGCTTGGTGGTGTCGAGGCGGGAATTGAGCGGACGCACGGCCGCGGTGGGATAGTCGGCGCTACCGATCCTGGCGATCTCGCGTACCTTGAGAGCGCGCCCGAGGTTGCGCGCTTCGTCAATGACGAACTGTGCATACCCGTGCCAACTCGTCACGCCTGCTGCGGCGAGGTGGTAGGTGCCATCAAGCTCCGGCCGGCTCAGGCAGGCGCGCAGGGCGTGGGCGCTGACGTCTGCAATGAGATCGGCGCCGGTGGGGGCGCCGAACTGATCGGCGATCACGCTCAGCACCTCGCGTTCGGCCGCCAGCCGCAGCATGGTGCGCGCAAAGTTCCCGCCGCGCGCGGCATGGACCCAGGATGTCCGCAGGATCAGATGCCGGCAAGCACTTTCGCGGATCGCCTGCTCGCCCTCAAGCTTGGTACGCCCGTACACCGACAGCGGTCCGGTTGCATCGGCCTCCGTCCTCGCCCGCTCGCCACTGCCGTCGAAGACATAGTCGGTTGAGTAATGCACCAGCAGGGCGCCCGCATCACGGGCTGCACCGGCGAGTGCCCCCACCGCCTCGGCGTTGATGAGACGGGCCTGGGCGGCCTCGGTCTCCGCCTTGTCCACCGCGGTGTAGGCTGCGGCATTGACGATCACCGTGGGTGCCACACGGCCTACGGTGCTGGCCAGTTCGTCCGGGCGAGAGAGGTCTCCGCACAGGCCTGCGTCTGCATGGCGATCGAGCGCGACCAGCTCGCCGAGCGGCGCGAGTGCGCGCTGCAACTCCCAGCCCACCTGGCCGTTGCGGCCCAGCAGCAGTACCCTCATGCGCCCTGCCCTGCGTCACTGCCGCCATACTGGGTCGCCACCCAGTCGCGGTAAGCGCCGCTCTGCACATTGGCTATCCAGCCGGGGTTGTCGAGATACCAGCGCACTGTCTTGCGGATACCGGTTTCGAAGGTCTCCGCCGGCTTCCAGCCCAGTTCGCGCTCGATCTTGCGCGCATCGATGGCGTAACGGCGGTCGTGGCCGGGGCGATCCTTGACATAGCTGATCAGGCGCTCATGCGGCCCGGCCGGGTCGGGACGCATCTCGTCGAGCAGACGGCACAAGGTGCGCACGATGTCGATGTTGGCGATCTCGTTCCAGCCACCGATGTTGTAGGTCTCGCCAGTGCGTCCGCGCGCCAGCACCTCACGGATCGCGCTGCAATGGTCACCGACGTAGAGCCAGTCACGCACATTGAGTCCATCGCCGTACACCGGCAGCGGCTTGCCTGCGAGCGCGTTGACGATCATGAGCGGAATGAGCTTTTCCGGAAACTGGTAGGGGCCGTAATTGTTCGAACAGTTCGTGGTCAGCACCGGCAAGCCATAGGTGTGGTGCCAGGCGCGCACGAGATGGTCGCTCGCCGCCTTGCTCGCCGAATACGGGCTGTTGGGCTCGTAAGTCTTGGTTTCGGCAAACGGCGGATCCTGTGGCCCGAGCGAGCCATAGACCTCGTCGGTGCTGACGTGGAGGAAGCGAAACGCCTCGCGATCGCCGGCCGGCAGTCCGGACCAATACGTGCGCGCGGCTTCGAGCAGTGTGAACGTGCCTTCGACGTTGGTACGCACAAAGGTGCCCGGCCCGTGGATGGACCGGTCGACATGGCTCTCGGCAGCGAAGTGGATGATCGCGCGCGGCCTGTGCTCGGCCAGCAGGCCATCGACCAGTGCACGATCGCAGATGTCGCCGTGGATGAAGCGGTGCGCCGCGTTGCGCTCCAGACTGGCCAAGGTCTCGAGATTGCCCGCATAGGTGAGCGCATCGAGGTTGAGCACGGCCTCATCGCCGCCAGCAAGCCAGTCGAGCACGAAATTTGCGCCGATGAAGCCGGCGCCGCCCGTGACAAGGATCAAGATACAGCTCCCGTCCTGATTGCAAAGGCTGGATTATGGCATCGGGAAGCGGCCGGGCACAGTCCGGATGTGGCAGCTGGCACCTGCGGCACCGTGGTCGGGCCCTGGCGGGTCTTTCGAGGTGGGGCCCGGGGCGCCAAGAGACATGATTGCGTCGCTCCAGCGGCTGTTCCCGTGGCGCCTCGAGTTACATCGCGAGGCGTTCGGCGTAGCCCGTCATCTCGAGATAGCCTTCACCGATCGCACGCGCCTCGTCTGCCGCACCAAGTTCGAACAGGCGAACCGCGCCCTCCCAGTAGATCGCCCCGGTCGACGCGCGGCTGTCCAGTTCCTGGTCATCGATCAACGGTCGCAGGCGCAGGCGGCGCCCGGCGAGCTCGATCTCCCACTCCACCGGGTAGCGGATGCCGGTACGCGGTGATTGCCAGTGGCGCAGCGGGGTAAAACGCAGCTCGTCGGGGCCATGGATGCGTGAGGCACCGTCCTCTTCGCTCAGCGTGCCTGCATGCCAGAGCGCCCTGCCCTCGCCATCGCGCATCTGAAAGGCCATCAGTCCGCCGCCGCCATACAGATTGATACCGACCCAGTCCCAGCCGCGCGCGCCTTCGGGCAGGATCTCGCTAGACCACTCGTGATCGAGCCAGGCATGGCCCTCAACCTCGCGCACCTTGCCACCGATACGCATGCGCCCGCCCACCATCATCTGTGGTCGGCTGTAGTAATAGCTGGCATTGAGTGGATCCGGCGCCTTCTGGCTGAAGCCCTGCTTGCCGTTGAGGACAGGCGCACGACCCGGCTCGAACACCAGTTCGAAGCCAAATTCATCAGTCTCGATGTTCGTCCGATAAGGCCCCAGCACCGTATCGCCGCCTTCCAGGAACCAGTCATCCACCCGCACGGACGTACGCCCCTCGCCCGCCTCGACCAGCCCCGGATAGGCGCGCGCCGAACGCTCGGCGTGGCGCAACCTGCCAATGGACGGGTCCGCGATGGCGGCATGGGCAAGGATCAGCTGACGCGGGGCAAAGCGGCTCGGATTGTCCTCGCCGATACGCGTACGTACGCGGAAAAAGGTGAGCTGGAAACCATAGCCTCCAGCCCTTACTTCGGCCCCTCCCTCTCCGGCGCCCTGCCAGTGCCTGCCTGTCCCGCCGCCCGCTTCGCGCAACCAGCCGGTGACATACCACCACTCGGTGCGAAACTGCGGATGAGCACCAAAGTCCTGCGGAAACTGCAACAGCGCACCCTCCACCACCGGAGGGTAGGCCGAGGCCTCTGCACTGGCCGCATGCCCGCCTGCACGTGCAAGCAAAGGCACGCCCGGCAAGGCCAGTGCAAGCAAGCTGCCGACGACCGGGCGCAGCAGAAAGTGCCGCCGATCCGCAGCAATTGGGGGTAGCCGCTTGTTCCTCATCCAAACTCCGTCAGCTTGTCTGCCATGTCATTCGGGGCCTTGCTTACCAGTCCGCCTTCACCGCCTGAACGGCCGAGCGCTGCATCGCGTGCCGGCCCGCCAGCCGGGCAACCCCGCCTGCCAGTACCACCAGGCTGGTAGCGAACACGCCAAGCGCCAGCCACGGCACGGCAAGATCCATGCTCCAGTGAAAACTCTGGCGGTTGATGATCTCGATCAGCACCCAGGCGATCGCGCCGCCCGCGAGCAGACCCGCGAGCACTCCGAGCCCTGCTGTTAGCGCACCCTCAAGCGCAATCAGCCGGCCGATCTCGCCGCGGGTCAGGCCGAGATGGCGCAGCATGCCGAATTCGCCCTGGCGCGTGGTCGCCAGCGCGGCGAAGGTGGTGGCAATGCCGAACAAGCCGATCAGGATGGCCACCGCCTCCATGAGGTAGGTGATCAGGAAGGTGCGATCGAAAATCTCCAGGCTGAGCGCGCGGATCTCGCCCGGCAGCGCGACCGTGATGTGCTCGGGGCCGAAGCGCTGACGCAGCGTCTCGGACACGCTGTGCGGATCGACACCGGCTGCGACCCGGATCGCCACATCGTTGATGCGCGTGTCGCCGGTCAGCGCAACGTAGTCGCGACTGTCGATGAGGGCTGCGCCATGCTGGCGGGCGTAGTCGCGCCAGATGCCGGCGACCACGAAGCCCTGCATGTGGCCGCCGATCGGCAGCTCGAACACGCTGCCCGGCACCAGTCGGTGACGATCGGCTGCGGCCTCCGACACCCAGGTCGCAGGAAGCGTCGCGCCGGCAGGCGCAACAAGGCTTCCTGCAACCAGTGGCAAGCCCCACTCTCCCTGCCCGTCTGCATTTACCGGGCGTGCCAACAGGCTGAACAAGGGTTCGGTATCGGACAGGCGCAGATTGACCAGGCGGGTGGTATCCACCGCAGCCACGCCCTCGACCGCGGCAATGGTGGCGAGCGCGCTTGGGTCGAGGTAGCCACTGGCGGCGGATGATGACGCCCTCACATAGAGATCGGCAGGAAGAACCTGGCCGAGCCATTCGTCCACCGACACGCGGAAAGAACTCACCATGATCGCCATCGACACCGCCAGTGCGACGCTCGCGATCACGCCGGCCCCTGCGACCACGGCCTGTGCAGGCGTTGCGCTCAGGCGCGCGTGGGCAAGTCGCCACAGCACGCTGCGTCCGTGTTCCAGCAATGGCAGCACTGAGCGCGCCAGCGCCGGCAGGGCGAGCACAGCTGCAGCCAGCACCAGCGCGACGGCCGCATAGCCGCCGACCGGGATCCCGCCCTGGGGCGGCAGTAGGCAGGCGAGCGCTGCAAGGCCCAGCAGCCCGCCTGCAAGCCGTCCGTCGACCTTCGCCTGGGGCAGGCCTGCACGTTCGGCCTCACCTGCGCGCAGGGCGCGGGCGGGGGCCACACGCGCCGCTTCATGCGCGGGCACCCAGGTACCGAGGACACCGGCGGCGACGCCAAGCAGCAGGTAAGCCAGGCTCAGTACAGGATCGACCTGCAGACTCGGTGCGAGTCCGCGGAAGAAGCCCGCACCCAGGTCGCCACCCACCAGGCGAAAGGCGCCCCCCGCCAGCGCATGACCCAGCACGACCCCGAGCAGGCCGCCGACGAGGCCGACCAGTGCGCCCTCGGCGAGCAGCCCGTGCATCAGCGCACGCCGCTCCAGGCCGAGCGCCCGCAGCAGCGCGAACTCGCGTCGCCGCCGTGCCACCGCCAGCAACTGGGTTGAGAAAACGAGGAAGCCACCTGTCAGCAAGGCGATCGCAGCCAGCATCGTGAGGTTTACCCGGTAGGCGCGCGACAGCGTGCCCGCCTCGCTCGCCGCCGCCTCCGGCACACGCAGCGCCACCCCCGCCGGCAACAGCGGTGCGAGCGCGCGCATGGCAGTGTCGACCGCGACCCCATCGGCGAGCTTGAGATCGATGCGGCTGAGCTGACCCAAGCGCTCGAAGTGCTGTTGTACCCCTGCGATGTCCATGACGCCGACCAATCCACTCGCCCCCGGCACCTCGCCGGCCACCCGCAGTCGCAGGCTGCGCAGCCCCGACTGCGCGAGCAACCAGCCATCCTGAATCGCGGGCGGTTGCAACTCGGCCTCAGCCCGGCCGTTGCCCCCGGCTGCCTGCTGACGCCCGCCAACGCGCAGCGGCTGCTGCAGGAGCGCACGCGCATCTGCACTCAGGAACAGGTTCGACGGTTGCAGCGCAGCAAGGCGACCATCGCCCCCGGCGTCATCGACGTCGCGCCCCGCCGTTGCGACGACGCGAGGCATCAGCCCGGGCTGCACCTGCATCACCCGGAACAGGTCCAGGCCGAGGATGCGCAGGCTGTCGTCTCGCCCGGGCAGGCGGGCCTCGATCTCGAGCACCGGGCTGGCGGCAGCGACCTCGGGCCGCATCGCCAGCAGAGGGTAAAGTGACTCGTCGAAGCCCTCGCGCGCACCCACGACCTGCAGGTCTGCCTCGCCGGCCAGCAGGCGCACGCCGCGGCCGAACTCGTCGAGCGCGGCTCCATGGATCAGCTGCACCGCCAGCCCAAGCGCGACCCCGAGTGCGATCGCGACCAGAGATAGCGCGGTGGCGAGCCGTCTGCGCAGCAGGCTGGCGAGAAAGAGATGACGCAGCCGGGTGTTCATGATCCGTGGCGCACCGCATGCAGGCGGCCATCCGCGAGTTCCATGACGCGGTCTGCCCGTGCCGCGGCCGCCCGCGAATGGGTCACCAGGATGCCCGCTGCGCTGCGGGCGCGGAGCTGCTCGAGGAGCAGGTCGAGCACCTCCATCGCACGCCCGGGGTCGAGGTTGCCGGTAGGCTCGTCGGCAAGCACCACCGCAGGCTGGTGCACCAGCGCACGTGCGATCGCCACGCGCTGCAACTCGCCACCCGACAGCAGGTGGGGCGAGTCGTCTGCTCGCCTCCCAAGCCCCACGCGGCCGAGCATCTCGCGCGCACGCCGGTCGGCCTCAGCCTCCGGCTGCTGCAGCAACCACAAGGGCAAGGCCACGTTCTGCGCCAGACTCAGATGCGGCAGGATGTGGAAGGCCTGGAAAACGAAGCCGAAGTGTCTGCGGCGCAGGCGCGCGAGGCCGTCGTCATCGAGCCGCGCAAGTTCCGTCCCGGCCACCCGGATCTCGCCGCCGTCGAAAGGCTCAAGGCCAGCGATGCAGTTGAGCAGGGTGGATTTGCCCACGCCCGACTCGCCGACGATGGCGACACATTCGCCGCCGGCGACCTGCAGTTCGAGCGCATCGAAGAGCACGCGTGGTGGCGCACCGGGAAGGGTCTTTATCAGTCCGGATAGTTGCAGCATGAGATCCCCGCGTGCGCGGCCGTGTTCTGGTGTTCTTGCGGTGACCGCGCAATGTCCGCCTTGTGTCAGCTGTCGCGGCCGAAAGTTGCATGCCGGCACGGTATACTCCGCCCGCCCTGCAAGGCGATGCCCGCTGTGCACGGCAAGCGCCTTCCCTATTATTCGCACCCGCATGGTGTGCACCCAGTCCAGGTCATGCCGGTCGAGCACTACGAGAACTTTCCTGTTGCGTCCCTGCTGCTGCCGGCGCGCTTGCGCGAGCCGGTCGAGGCCATCTACGCCTTCGCGCGCAGCGCAGACGATGTCGCCGACGAGGGCGACGCGGCGAGCGTGGAACGTCTGGCCCGCCTGCACGACTATCGTCTCGCGCTCGAAACCAGCGCGCGTGGCGGCCCGGTTCGCGACCCGACCCTGGTGCCGATCTTCGACCGCCTGGGACGAAGCATCCGTGCCCACGGCCTGCCCGTCCAGCCCTTTCGCGATCTGCTCGACGCCTTCGCGCAGGACGTGGTCAAGACACGCTACCGCGACTTCGCCGAGCTGCTCGACTATTGCCGGCGCTCGGCCAACCCCGTCGGACGTCTGATGCTCTGCCTCTACGGTGCGGCGACGCCCGACAAGCTGCGTCAGTCGGACGCCATCTGCACCAGCCTGCAGCTGATCAACTTCTGGCAGGACGTCGCCATCGACTGGCGCAAGGCGCGCATCTACCTGCCGCAGGATGAACTCGCCCGCTTCGGTGTCGATGAGGTCTTCCTCGAACGCGCCAGCACGCAGGGCCTCGATGGCGTGGACGGCGAGGGCACCGCCCGCTGGCGCGCGCTGATGGCCTTCCAGGCCGGGCGCGCGCGCTCGATGATGCTCGATGGCGCCGGCCTTGCGCGCGCCCTGCCCGGACGCATCGGCTGGGAACTGCGCCTGGTCGTGCTGGGCGGACTGCGCATCCTCGAGCGCCTGGATGCAACCGGCTACGACGTCTTTTCCCGCCGCCCGACCTTGGGCAAGAGCGACTGGCTGCGCCTGGCATGGCGCGCACTGAACTACGGACCCCGCGCATGAACCCGCACGACTACTGCCAGGACAAGGCCGCCAAGAGCGGCTCGAGCTTCTACTACAGCTTCATGTTCCTGCCCGCCGAGCGACGCCAGGCCATCACCGCGCTGTACGCCTTCTGCCGCGAGGTGGACGACGTCGTAGACGAGTGCCACGACCTGTCGCTGGCGCAGACCAAGCTCGAATGGTGGCGACAGGAGGTGCAGCGCACCTGGGCCGGGACGCCCACGCACCCCGTCGGCCATGCGCTCAAGGACGTACTGACGCGCTTCAACCTGCCACAGGAGCAGCTGCACGAGATCATCGACGGCATGGCGATGGACCTCTCGCAGACCCGCTACCTCGACTTCAAGGCGCTGCAACTCTATTGCTACCGGGTGGCAAGCGTGGTCGGCCTGCTCGCGGCCGAGATCTTCGGCTACCAGGACCGCCAGACACTCAAGTACGCGCACGACCTCGGCATGGCCTTCCAGCTCACCAACATCATCCGCGACGTCGGCGAGGATGCCCGCCGCGGCCGCATCTATCTGCCGATCGAGGATCTGCAGCGTTTCAACGTACCGGCCAAGGACATCCTCGAGGCGCGCTACTCGGACAATTTCCGTGCGTTGATGGCTTTCCAGGCCGAGCGCGCGGAAAGATTCTACGATCAGGCCTTCGCCCAGTTGCCCGCGAGCGACCGCAAGGCCCAGCGCCCGGGGCTGGTAATGGCCGCCATCTACCGCACCCTGCTGCGCGAGATTGCCGCCGATGGCTTCATGGTCCTCGATCGGCGCACCTCGCTGACGCCGCTGCGCAAGGTCTGGCTCGCCGGCACCACCTGGTTCAAGGGCTGAGCGCATGAGCGTCCCCGTCGTCGCCGTCATCGGTGCTGGCTACGCCGGCCTGGCCTGTGCCGTCGAACTCGCGCGCGCCGGCGTGCATGTCACCGTGTTCGAGCGTTCGCATACCCTGGGCGGGCGGGCGCGGGTGGTGCATAAAGACCACCACTGGCGGGTAGACAACGGCCAGCACATCCTCATCGGCGCCTATGGCGAGCTCACCCGTCTGATGCGTCTCACTGGCTGCTCGCCCAAGCAGCTCGCACACCTGCCGCTCACCCTGCACGTTCCCGACCGGCTGCAGCTCAAGGCCGCAAGCCTGCCCGCGCCCTTTCATCTCGCCGTCGGACTGCTGCGCGCGCGCGGCCTGAGCTGGGCCGATCGCCTGGCCATGCTGCGGCTGATGCGCTGGCTCAAGAAGCGCAGCTTCCGCGTACCCGCCGACATGACCGTTACCGGCCTGCTGCAGGCAACGCGCCAGACGCCGCCATTGGTGCAACTGGTTTGGGAACCGCTCTGCGTCGCCGCGCTAAACACCCCGGCCGCCGAGGCCGATGCACAGGTGTTCGCCAACGTGCTGCGCGACAGCCTGGCCGCAGGCGCCGCAGCCAGCGAACTGCTGTTGCCGCGCGTCGATCTGTCCGAACTCTTCCCCGTGCCTGCAGCGCGCTACCTTGCCACCCGCCGTGGCAAGCTGCGCACCGGCAACGCGATCGAGGCGGTCGAGCCGGTGGCCGGCGGCTACCGGCTGCAGGGCGACCCCGGGAGCCAGCCCTGGCCGCAGGTCGTACTTGCCACCGCGCCCTATCATGCGAGCCCGCTACTGGCCAGCGCGGGTGGCTGCGAACGCCTGGTCGAGCAGATCGATGCGCTCGATCATGAGCCGATCACGACCGTGTACCTCGCCCTCGGCAAGGGCCAGCGCCTGCCCGAGGCGATGATCGGGCTCGTCTCAGGAACCGCAGTCGACCCTGCGCAATGGGCGTTCGACCGCGGCCAGCTCGGCGGTCCCGAAGGCCTGATGGCTTGCGTGATCAGCGCCAGCGGGCCGCACGAGGCCCTGGAACGTGACGCACTCATCGTCGCCTGCCACGCCCAGCTCGAACGCCAGCTCGGCCGTCGCCTGCCCGCGCCCGAGTGGTCGCAGGTGATCACCGAGAAGCGCGCCACCATCGCCTGCCGCCCCGGCATCCTGCGCCCGGGCATTCGCACGCCCCTGCCCGGCCTGTGGCTGGCGGGCGACTACCTGGACTCCGATTATCCGGCCACGCTGGAATCCGCGGTGCGTTCCGGCGTCGCCTGCGCCGCCGCCATCCTCGCCGAACTGGGACGCAAGGCGGGCGGCTGAGCCCTGCCCGTCCGTCCTTGCCGTGACCTCGTTACGAGCCGCGGCCGCGCCCTGAGTACCTTCTGCGCCGGAACTCAGGCGCTGGATGAAGTTGCTGCGTCAATGAGATGGCGCAGGATCGGGTTGAGCATCGCCGCGCCCAGGCGCTTGCTGCGGGCGCCGTTCCATCCGGCCACCGGATCGGGCAGCAAGGCATTGTCCTTGAACGGCATCTCCAGCGTCAGCGACACGCAGCCAAAGCGATGCGCCACCCACTTGCTCGCCAGCGTCAGCAATTCCTCGCCGAAACGGCCCGGTTTGTAGCCTTCGACGGTCTGGAAGTCCGGGCTTGCGGCAGCAAAGGCTTCGATGAAGCGTGCCTGAGCACGCGCCGCTTCGGCGCTGAAGCCGGGAACCTCCTCGGCGGTCGAGAAGAAGACGTAGGGCAGCGATTCGTCGCCGTGGATGTCGAGGAACAGCGCGCAGCCGGTGCGCTCCATCTCCGCGCGCACCAGGAAGACCTCCGGGCTGGCGAGCGGATCGGGCTCGCGCCATTCGCGGTTCAGGTTGCGCCCGGCCGCATTGGTTCGCAGGTTGCCGCGCACGGCGCCATCCGGGTTCATGTTCGGCACGATGTAGAGCACGGCGAGTTCGCGGATGCGCCGTGCCACGGGGTCCGCAGGGTCGAGCAGGCGCTCGAGCAGGCCTTCGACGAACCACTCGGCCATGGTCTCGCCCGGGTGCTGGCGGGCGATGATCCACAGCGGCGGACGCCCCGCCGCTGGATCGCCGACGACCACGAGGTCGAGGTCGCGGCCATCGACGGTGCTGCCGAGATCACGGATCCTGGCGAAGGGCGACTGAGCGACATGGCCGATCAGGTCGAGGTGGCGTTCGTAGGAATACGGCTCGAAATAGGCGTAGTAGACGCTGTCGCGCTCGGGCGTGTGCTCGACGATCAGTGCGCCGTCGCGGAAATGCGTGCCCTCCACGCGGAACCAGTGCTGGCGGTCGTAGGACGCGACGCAGCGATAGTCCGGCCAACCGTCCGGGTAGGCCGCCGCCGCGGCGTTCTCGAACACCATGCGCACCGCCCTGCCCGCAGCACCATGCAGGCGGAAGTGGAACCACTGGTGGAAGGCCGCGGCATTGTCCGCACGCAGGCGCAGGCGGATGTCCTGCGGATCGTCGAGGCTGAGTACCTCGATTGCACCGGAATCGAAACAGCTGCTGATCTTCATTGGCGCTATCCGGTTGCGCCCGCACGAGGCGGGCGGTGGATTCAGGCTTCGCGGCGACGGAACACGAGCGTGTCGGCGTCCGACGCGTCTGCGGCGAAGACATAGCCCTCGCTGTCGAAGTCCTTCAAACCGTCGACCTCGTCGATGCGGTTGCGGATCACGAAGCGACTCATCAGGCCTCGTGCACGCTTGGCGTAGAAGCTGATGATCTTGTAGCGCCCGCCCTTCCAGTCCTCGAACACCGGCGTCACCAGCCGGGCCTTGAGCAGCTTCGGCTTGACCGACTTGAAGTACTCGTCCGAGGCGAGGTTGAGCAGCACGCGCTCGCAGCCGCCCGCTGCATCGGCATCGAGCAACTGGTTGAGCGCCGCGGTGATGCGCTCGCCCCAGAACTCGTAGAGGTTCTTGCCGCGCGGGTTGGCAAGCCGCGTTCCCATCTCGAGGCGGTAGGCCTGCATGAGGTCGAGCGGACGCAGCACGCCGTAGAGGCCTGAAAGGATGCGCAGGTGGTCCTGCGCCCAGGCCAGGTCCTCTGCACTCAGGCTGCCGGCATCGAGGCCCTCATAGACATCGCCATTGAAGGCCAGCACGGCCTGCTTGGCGTTGCCGGCATCGAAAGGCAGCGACCAGTTCGCGTAGCGTGCGACGTTGAGGCTGGCGAGCTGGTCCGACAGCGACATCAGCTCGGCGATCTGTGCGGGCGAGCGCTCGCGCAGCACGTCTATGAGTTGTGCGGAATCGTCGAGGAAGTCGGGCTGGGTGCAGACAGTGGTGGTAGGCGGCGTCTCGTAGTCGAGCGCCTTGGCTGGAGAGATGACGAGGATCATGTGCAAAGCGAGCGGTGACAGGCGTGAAGCCCAGGGCCCTCGAATGGTAGCGCGATTCGCTGCGCCGATCGTGCTTCGAAACGCGCGCAACCAATGATCGGGGTCGGCGACACGTGCCGCTGGTCATTCGAGCAGACTTCTACATCACCTTGAGCAGTCTCTCCGAGAGCTCGTCAGCGCGCTTGCGTCCCATTGTCGTCTCAGTGATCGCCTGTAGCCACTCGTCAAAGAGTGCACGCAGTTCTTCTTCACGCCGCGATGCGTGGATACGCTTGACGAGATCGAGCTTGGCGTAGGGGCCGTTGAAGGTGCGCAGCGTGTTCATCATGAAATCGCGGGCCATCTGCAAGTCCTTGGCTCCGCCCGGGGCGCCCGCGAGCGCTTGAACGGCGTTGGGCGTCGGTACGGCACCCCCTGCAGGGGGTGCTGCGGCTACGCGCTCCAGAAAGCCGCCGTCCTCGAGCTCCTGAAGCGTGGCCGCGGCGTTCTCGTCACCCGAGAGCCGCGTCAGTTCGTCCAGTGTGCGCTGCCCGTCGGCCAGGATCAGAAGTCGGCGCGCGCGCGCACCGAGTCTGCCGCTACGTGTGGTGAGCTCTTCTTGCCCGCGCGCCGTCTTGACGAAACACGTCATGGGGGTCTGTCTCCTCGTCGAGGATGCGGCCTTTGGCCGTCTGAAAGTTGGATGCACTACCTGCGGCCGGCGCACGCGCGGGACCGCCGCCGACGCCTTGCCGACTCATGCGCCGAGCATGCCGCCCGGGATCCGCGCACGTCAAGTCGCCATGGCCGAAATGCGTGACGATTCTAACGCAGGCTCCGTTGCCGAACCTGCTCGAACAGGCAGACTGCCACCGCGGCGCCCACATTGAGTGACTCGACACCCGCACACATCGGGATACTGACGCGGCGGTCGGCCATCGCGAGCAGCGCGGATGACAGGCCTTGCCCCTCTGCACCAAACAACCAGGCAACCTGCGCTCGGATGTCTATCTGGAAGAGCCCCTGTGAGCCCTCCCCGAGCGCAGTGGCAATGCGCGAGCCGGGGAAGTCCACCAGACGGTTGGGGAGGTCCACCCGCTCTTCGAGCTGGAGCAGGAAATGCGCGCCCATGCCGGCACGCAACACCCTGGGTGCCCAGGCCTGGGCACAACCTTCTCCAAGCAGGACATGGTGCACGCCTGCGGCCGCAGCCGTACGCAGAATGGTGCCGAGGTTGCCGGGATCCTGTATGCCATCGAGCGCGAGCACGTCGGCTCTGAACGGCAAGTTGCCGGTCGGGGCGGGGAGATCGATGAGCGCCAGAATGCCTGACGGCGTATCTACCGGGCTTACGTGCGCAAACAGCGTATCGGCGAGCACGATCTGCTGTACCGCAGCTGGCGCCTTCGCTCGCAGTTGGGTAATCTCTCCGTGCTCCTCGATCCCTGCGGCAACAATCAGGCTCTTGATCGGCCAGCCTGCCGCGAGTGCGGCGTCGATCAGGTGCACCCCGTCGAGCAAGGTCTCGCCGTGCTTGCGCCTGTCGCGCGCGGAATGTGCGAGCGCGTGCAGACGCTTCACGGTCGGGTTGTCGCGGGAGCTGATCTCCTTCGTCATGGCCGAGGGCTTCCGCAGCCCTGCTCAATCAGCCTGCGCACGGGGCCGAAGCTCCTGCGGTAGAACGGCGCGACGCCATGCTTCTCAAGTGCTGCAAGGTGCGCCGGAGTTGGATAGCCCTTATGGAGGGCCAGTCCGTAATGAGGCCAGCTCTGGTCGAGGGTGCGCATCATGCTGTCGCGGGCGGTCTTGGCCAGGATGGAGGCGGCCGAGATCGCGGGTTCGGTCGCATCGCCCTTGACGATGGCTCGCACCGCATACGGCAGGCGCGGACAGCGGTTACCGTCGACAAGCACCTGAGCGGGCTGAAGCTTCAGCGCCATCACTGCACGCTGCATTGCCAGCATCGTTGCGTGCAGGATATTGAGCTGATCGATCTCCTCGACGCTCGCTTCGCCCAGCGCCCAGGCCAGCGCATGCTCGCGGATCTGCGTGGCCAGGCGCTCGCGCGCCTCCGCGCTGAGCTTTTTCGAGTCGGCTAGGCCGGCGATCGGACGGGTTGGGTCAAGGATCACTGCGGCTGCGACCACGGGCCCGCATAAAGGCCCGCGTCCAGCCTCGTCCACGCCGCAGACATGCGCGCCGTCCGCGTCGGCGGCTGCGAACAGGTCTCTTGTCATCGTTCCACTCTCAAGCCCGCGTGCTGGCGAGGTAAGGCAGAATAGCCTCTGCCGCACGTCGCGCTGTATCCTGGCGCAAGCTCAGGTGCAGCTCCCGGAAGCGGCTCTCGGCTGCTGCCCGCCGTGCAGGGTCGCGCAGCCAATCCGCCACCGCCTCCGCGAGTCTGTCGGGTGTCGCCTCGTCTTGAAGCAGCTCGGGCACGATCGTCTCGCGACACAGGATGTTGGGAAGCCCCACCCAGGGTAGATAGGCCATGTGCTTCATGAGTCTGTACTGCCACTTGCCGATGCGGTAGGTGATGACCATGGGGCGCTTGAGCAGGGCCGCCTCCAGACTGGCCGTGCCGCTTGCAACCAGGACAACGTCGGCTGCAGTCATCGCATCGACGGCGTGGCCGAACAGCATCCGCACTGGCAGATCGGCTGCCTGGTTACGCCGTAACGCCTCTTCAAAGATCTGTCGCGTTTCCCGCGTTGCGAGCGGCACGAGGAATATGATCTCCGGGTTGCCGGCTTGCAGTAGCCTGGCAGTGGCGATGTAGGTGTCGGCCAGGTTGCGCACCTCCGACTGGCGGCTACCAGGAAGTAGCGCGACGACTGCCGCGTTGGCGGGCACCCCCAGCCGGGCCCGTGTCTCAGCGCGATCGGGTTCGAGCGGGAACACGTCGGCGAGCGGATGCCCCACGTAGCTCACCGGAACGCCAGCACGCTCGTAGATCTCGGGCTCGAAGGGAAACAGGCACAGCATGTGCGATACCGAACGAGCGATGCGCTTTATGCGCCCTCCCCGCCAGGCCCAGATCGACGGGCTGACGAAGTGGATGGAAGGCATGCCTTCGTCGCGCACCTTCCCCTCGAGCCACAGGTTGAAATCGGGGGCATCGACGCCGATGAATGCCGTCGGGCGCTCCTTGCGGATCTGTGCCAGAAACGTCCGCCTGATTCCCGACAGCTCACGGTAGCGCTTCAGGGCGTCAACGTAACCATGAACCGCCAGCAGCTCGCTCGGCCAACGCACTTCGAAGCCTTCTGCTTGCATCTTGGGGCCACCGATGCCGAAAAACTCGGCGTCCGGGATGTGCTGACGCAGCGCGCGGATGAGATGACTGGCAAGAAGATCGCCGGAGGTTTCTCCGGCGACCATCGCGATGCGGACCTTCATTGCCGAAACCGACCCTCAGCGAACGATGCCACGCCCCGACTGCGCGATGAAGTCGGAGAACAGCTGGACCTCCGATTGCCCGGCAGCGAGCTCGGCGACGCTTTGACGAGCCTCCTCCAGGGACAGGCCGGAGCGATAGAGCGCGCGATAGGCACGCTTGATCGCTGCAATGCCTTCGGCCGAGTAACCACGCCGCTTGAGGCCCTCGCTGTTGATGCCGTGCGGCTTCGCCGGATTGCCGGCAACCGTCACGAAAGGAGGCAGATCCTGCAGCAGCACGGTACCGACGCCACAAAAACTGTGGGGACCCACGCGGCAGAACTGATGTACCCCGGTAAACCCACCGAGGATCGCCCAATCGCCCACCTGCACATGACCTGCGAGTGTCGCATTGTTGGCAAAGATCGTGTGGCTACCGACCTGGCAGTCGTGCGCGATGTGCACGTAAGCCATGATCCAGTTGTCGTTGCCGATGCGCGTGACGTGCGCATCCTGGCTGGTACCGACGTTGAAGGAGCAGAACTCGCGGATCGTGTTGCGGTCGCCGATCTCGAGCCGGGTAGGCTCGTCATCGTACTTCTTGTCCTGCGGACTTGCGCCGATCGAGCAGAACTGAAAGATCTCGTTGTCGCGGCCGATGCGGGTGTGCCCTTCGACCACCACGTGCGGGCCGATGCGGGTACCCGCGCCGATCTCGACATGCTCGCCGATCAACGAGTAGGCCCCCACGCTGACGCCTTCCCCGAGCTTGGCGCCGGGGTGGATGATCGCGGTCGGATGAATCATAGGGTCTTGATCGCACACATCAGTTCGGCTTCTGCGGCGAGTTCGCCATCCACGCTTGCACGCGCCTTGTATTTGTAGATGTTGCGCTTGGACTGGGTGATCTCGACGTCGAATATCAACTGGTCACCCGGTACGACCGGCCGCTTGAAGCGCGCATTGTCGATGCCGGCGAAGTAGACGACCGAGTTGTCATCGGGCTTGACGCCACTGCTCTTGAACGAAAGCAGCGCTGCGGTCTGCGCCATGGCTTCGATGATCAGGACTCCAGGCATCACCGGGTGGTGGGGGAAATGGCCCGGGAAGAAGGGCTCGTTCATGGTGACGTTCTTCAAGCCGCGCGCACGCACGCCCGGCTCGATCTCCAGCATGCGATCCACAAGGAGGAAGGGGTAGCGATGCGGCAGGTACTGCAGGATTTCCTTGATGTCCATGACGGCTCAGCCTGGGTCGCGGTCCTTGGGACCGTCGTTGTTCTGTTGTTCGAGATGGCGCACTCGCTTGGCGAGCGCGTCGAGATGACGTAGATGCGAGAAGTTCCTGACCCAGTCGCCGTGCGTCTGAAGAGGCAGGTTGCTGGTGTACACCCCCGCCTTGGGAATCGACTTGGCAACCAGAGTCCAGGCGGAGACCACAACGTCATCGGCGATGTTCAGATGCCCCGAAATGCCCGCCTGGCCACCGATCATGCAGCGTGCGCCGATCTGGGCACTTCCTGCAACACCGGCGCAACCCGCCATGATCGTGTGATCGCCGATGCGTACGTTGTGTGCGATCTGGATCAGGTTGTCGAGCTTGACGCCATCGCCGATAACCGTATCGTCGAGCGCCCCACGGTCGATTGTGGTGTTGGCACCGATCTCCACGTCGTTGCCAATGAGTACGCGTCCAACCTGAGGAATCTTGACCCACGCACCCGAACGTTCGCGGGCAAAGCCGAAACCGTCGGCGCCGATCACCACGCCGGCATGCAGGATGCAATCTTCACCGATCACGCAATCGTGGTAGATGGTGACATTGGCGGCCAGGCGGGTTCCCCGCCCGATCCGGGTACCGCGCCCGACATGACAGTTTGGTCCGATCACGACGTCTTCGCCGAGCTCGACCCCCTCTTCAATCGACGCGCCGGCCCCTACCTGAACGCTGCCGGGCACTGCACAGGCGACTGCAGCGAGGCGATGAACGCCCGGCTGCACCGCCGGAGGCGGACTGAACAGTTGGGCGACGCGTGCAAAGTAGAGGTAAGGGTCGGGGGTGACGATGAGGCTGCGACCACTCATCTGCTCGACGGCATCGGGGCTGACGATAAGCGCCGTCGCCGCACAGGCCCTGGCTTGTGCGACGTACTTGCGGTTGGCGAGAAAGGCCAGGTCACCCTCCCCGGCCTGCTCGAGCGTGGCAACGCGTGCAACCGCAAGTGCCGGTTCGCCCAGCAGATCACCCCCGAGGCGATCGACGATTTCCTGAAGCTGGAACATCCTGTCGGTGGGCTTACTTCGCGGCTGACAGGGCCTTGATGACCTTGTCGGTAATGTCGATGCGCGGGCTGGCGTAGACCGCCTCCTGAAGGATGATGTCGTACTTCTCGCTCTCGGCAATCTGCTTGACCGTGCGGTTGGCTTGGTCGAGCACCGATGCCAGTTCTTCGTTACGCCGCTGGTTGAGATCCTCGCGGAACTCGCGCTGCTTGCGCTGGAAGTCGCGGTTCAACTCGTTGAACGTACGCTCCTTGTTGCGGCGGTCGTTTTCGCTCATCGTGGGCGCGTTACGCTCGAGGTCTTCCTGCATCGATTGCAGGTCGCGGGCCAGGCGCTGGAGCTCCTGGTCACGCTTCTCGAATTCCTTCTCGAGGCGTTGCTGAGCGCGGACGGCGGGAGCCGCCTCGCGCATCAGGCGATCCGAGTTGACAAAGCCGATCTTGGATTCGGCGATTGCAGCCTGGGACGCCCCAAGCAACGCTGCAGCGATCAGGGAAAGGGGGATGAATCTCACATGTGCCTCCGGAAAACTCTTCTATGCCGGCGCGTCAGAAGACACTGCCAAGTTGGAACTGGAACCGCTGGATCTCGTCGTTATCCTGCTTCTTGAGCGGGTGACCGAAACTGAACTTGAGGGGGCCGATCGGCGAACTCCAGGAGAACGCCAGGCCGGTACTGTAGCGCAGGTCACTGAAGCGAACCTTCTGGTTGACGAAGTTGTCACTGCCCAGCGGCCGCTCGTCCTCACCCCACACGTAGCCGGCATCGAAGAAGGCTGAGATACGGAAGGAACGATCCTGACCCGAGCCCGGCATGGGGAAGAAGAACTCGGCGTTGCCG
Source organism: Thauera sp. 27 (assembly GCF_000310125.2). Lineage (NCBI taxonomy): Bacteria > Pseudomonadati > Pseudomonadota > Betaproteobacteria > Rhodocyclales > Zoogloeaceae > Thauera > Thauera sp. 27. Next base: position 86,424 of record NZ_AMXB01000007.1, on the reverse strand, counting down.
ACCACCTTGCGGGTACCGCCGGTCGAGGTTACGTCACCGTCTGTGTCGCGGAACTTCGGACCGATCGAGCCCTGATCGAAGCCGCGTACCGAGCCGATGCCGCCGACGTAGTAATTCTTGTAGAACGGCACATCCTTGCCACCAAAGCCCTTCGCGTAACCGACGTCCGCATTGAGCATCAGAGCATAGTCACGTCCGATCGGGAACCAGTGCTGGTACTGGTAGCCAAGCTTGCCATAGCGCAGATCGCCAACAGGAACCGTTGCTTCACCGTACAGGCGCTGATAGCTGCCAGAACGCGGATAGATGAAGCTGTCGCGGCTGTCGCGCGACCAGCCGACCGTCGCCAGCAGGCTGCGTACGGTCACCGTACCGGTGCCGTCGGTATTGTTGCAACCGCCGTAGTCCTTGCAGAAGTCCTTGTAGAGCTTGGGACTCTGCGGGTACGTCGTGATCTCGGTCTGGTCGGCGGTCAGGCCGAAGTTGACCTGGTCATCCTCGGCAATCGGCCATCCCAGGCGAATGCCGGCACCTGTGGACACGGTCTTGTAGGGCGACACCGAGTCGAGCTCATCGGCGTCGTAGGTGCGGTGATAGACATCCCAGCCCAGGCTCACGCCATCGGGGGTGAAATAGGGGTTGGTGAACGACAACGCGAGTGTGCGGCTCGACTTGCTGGTGTTCAGGCCAAAGGTCAGCGCGTTGCCGCTGCCGAACAGGTTCTGCTGGGAAATCGACGCCGACAGCACGATGTTCTCGGCACTCGAGAAGCCAGCGCCGAGCATCAGGTTGCCGGTCGGTCTTTCCTTGACGGTGAAGTTGGCGTCGACCTGGTCGGTGGTACCCGCCACCGCAGGTGTCTCCACGGTCACTTCGTCGAAGAAGCCCAGGCGATCGATGCGGGTCCGCGAGCGATTGATGGCCGAGGCATCGTACCAACCGCCTTCCATCTGGCGCATCTCTCGGCGCACTACCTCGTCGCGCGTCTTGGTGTTGCCGCCGATGTTGATCCGACGGACATAGACCCTGCGTCCCGGATCGACGAAAACCGTGAACTCGACTTCACGCTTTTCCTTGTCTACTTCGGGGGCAGCGTTCACGTTGGCGAAGGCGTAACCCTCGTTGCCGAGTCGGTCCGTGATGGCCTTGGTAGTCTCGGTGAGGCGCTCGCGGGAGAAGGTCTCGCCCGGACGGATACGCGTCAGCGCGAGGTACTCCGATTCAGGCAGGACGAGATCACCGGTGAAACGTACGCCGGTGACGGTGTACTTCTCGCCCTCGGTGATGTTGATGGTGATGTAGATGTCCTGTTTGTCCGGCGTGATCGATACCTGGGTCGAGTCGATGTTGAAATCGAGATAGCCCTGGTTCAGGTAATAGGAGCGCAGGCTCTCCAGGTCAGCCGACAGTTTCTGACGGGAGTACTGATCATTCTTGGTGTACCACGTCAACCAGCCCGGCGTGGTGAGCTGCATCTGGCTGATGAGGTCCTTGGTGCGGAAGGCATTGGCACCAACGATATTGATCTGGCGGATCTTGGCGACACCGCCTTCCTCGACGGCAAAGTTGATCCCCACCCGATTACGCTCGAGCGGCGTGACCGTCGTCTTCACCGTGGCCGCATACTTGCCGCGCGACAGATACTGACGCTTGAGTTCTTGTTCGGCACGTTCGAGCAAAGCACGATCGAAAATCCGGGACTCGGCGAGACCGACCTCGCGAAGCCCCTTCTTGAGCGCATCCTTGTCGAACTCCTTGACGCCGTCGAAGGTGATGTCGGCGATCGCCGGTCGCTCATCAACGACCACCACGATGACCTCGCCTTCGGTCTCGATGCGCACGTCGCTGAAGAAACCGGTTGCGAACAATGCGCGGATCGCGTCAGCCGCCTGCGACTCGGTAAAGGTGTCGCCGACACGCACCGGAAGATAATTGAAGACGGTGCCAGCTTCGGTGCGCTGGATACCCTCGACACGGATGTCCTTGACCACGAAGGGATCGAATGCAAACGCCGGGGCAGCGGCAAGGAGGGCCATGACGAGCCCGGGCAGGAGCTTGCGTTTCATGCAGGAGGTTCAGCCGGAAATGAGACGATTGATGTCGTTGAAGAAGGCGAATGCCATCAGCATCACGAGCAAAGCCAGACCGATCTGTTGACCGATCTCCATGACACGTTCTGGAATGGGTCCGCCCTTGATGATTTCGACCGTATAGTACATCAAGTGCCCCCCGTCCAGAACGGGGATGGGGAGCAGGTTGAGTACCCCGAGACTGATGCTGATCAGGGCCACGAACTTGAGGTAATGGCTCAGCCCAAGTTGCGCAGTCTGGCCTGCGTAATCGGCGATCGTGACCGGGCCGGAGAGGTTCTTCCACGACACCTCACCGGTGAACATGCGCCCGATCATGCGCAAGCTCAGCACACTGGTTTCCCAGGTCTGGCGCACCGCCTTGGCCATTGCCTCGAGCGGGCCGTAGCGCACCTCGGCAAACATCGACAGCCCGCCAGGTGCCGGGTCGGCAACACCGACACCGATGCGTCCCACCCGCGCACCCCCCTCGTTCGCCTCATCGGGCGTCACGACTACCGAGAACGCCGCGGCGTCGCGGCGAAGGTCGAAGCGCAACTCACGCCCCGCACCGTCTCGGACGATCTGCACGAGATCACTCCAGGACGTTAAGGCGACACCGTCTATCGCAGTCACTTCGTCCCCGGACTGCAGGCCCGCGCGCGCGGCAGCCCCGCCTTCAACCAGACGCCCGATGACTGCAGGAATCTGCGGACGCCAGGGTTTGAGTCCAAGCCGTGCGATCAGATCGCCACTGTCATCGTCAATGCGCACTCCCGCAAGATCGAGCCTGCGGAACGCTTCCACATCTTCGAGCGTACGTACGCGCAGCACGACCTCGCGCTGATCGAGCGTATGTTGCAGCAGGATCCAGCGCAGGTCCTGCCAGCTGCGCACCGACTGTTCGTCCACCGCCAACACCAGGTCGCCGTCACGCACACCCGCCGCCTCGGCAACCTGCGGCGTTTCAGATAGTGCGACGCGCGCCCGCAGCTCGTCCGTGCCAGCGACAAAAAGCCCCCAATAGAGCACGATCGCAAGCAGGAAGTTGGCCAGGGGGCCGGCGGCAACGATTGCGAAGCGGCGGTAGACCGATTGCCGGTTGAAGGTGCGATGCAGCTCTTCCGGCGCGACCGCAGCTTCGCGCTCGTCGAGCATCTTGACGTAGCCGCCCAACGGAAAGGCGGCAAGAGCCCATTCGGTGCCATCGCGACCCGCACGGCGAACGATCAGAGGCTTGCCGAAGCCGATCGAGAAGCGCAGCACCTTGACGCCACACCAACGTGCAACGAGGTAGTGGCCCAGCTCGTGCACGAGGATGAGCACACCCAGCGCGAGCGCAAACGGAAGGAGGTAGTCTAGAAGGTTCATCGGCCAGGGGTTCGGTTGCGGATCTCGGCATGCGCCCATTCCCGAGCGCACGCATCGGCTGCGAAAACAGCCTCCAGGCAATCGACCGCAAGGCCGGCACTGCGTTCCAGGCAGCGCTCGATAACGCGGGCGATATCGAGAAAGCCGATACGATGATCCAGGAAGGCCGCGACAGCCTCCTCGTTGGCGGCGTTGAGCACCGCGGCTGCGGCGCCCCCCTCGCGCAGCGCGTCGAAAGCGAGACGCAGGCATGGAAAGCGCGCAAAGTCCGGCCGTTCGAAATCGAGCCGCGCAATCTCGAACAGGTCGAGTGGCCTGACGCCGGCCTCGATGCGCTCGGGCCAGGCCATCGCGTGCGCGATCGGGGTGCGCATGTCAGGATTGCCAAGCTGAGCGAGCACCGATCCGTCCGCGTACTCCACCATCGAGTGGATAACGCTCTGGCGATGCACGACCACCTCGATCATGTCGGCAGGCACGCCAAACAGCCAATGGGCCTCGATGACCTCGAGCCCCTTGTTCATCATGCTGGCAGAATCGACGGAGATCTTGCGGCCCATCACCCAGTTCGGATGCGCACACGCCTGCTCTGGCGTCACAGCCTCGAGGTTGGCCAGCGGCGTCTCGCGAAACGGACCGCCAGATGCAGTCAGGAGAATGCGCCGCACCCCAGCAGGCGACGGCTCCCGGGCATAACCCTGCGGCAGCGCCTGAAAGACGGCGTTGTGCTCGCTGTCGATCGGCAGCAACTGCGCTCCGCTGTCGGCTACTGCGCGCATGAAGATCGCACCGGACAGCACCAGCGCCTCCTTGTTGGCGAGCAGCACCTTCTTGCCGGCCCGCGCAGCAGCCAGCGTCGGCTTCAGCCCGGCCGCGCCAACAATGGCCGCCATCACCATATCGACATCAGCAGCTGAAGCGACGCCCTCAAGGGCAGCCTCGCCATGAAGCACCTCTGTTGGACAGCCCCGCGCCCGTAATGCAGCAGCCAGGCGTTGGGCGGCTTCCGGGCTCCCTACGACGGCATGGCGGGGGCGAAAGCGCAGGCAGGGCTCGACCAGCTTGTCGTCCTGGCGATGCGCCGTGAGTGCGAACACCTCGAAGCGGTCGGGGTGGCGCCCAACAACGTCCAGGGTGCTCTGGCCGATCGATCCGGTCGCCCCAAGAATGGTGATGCGCTGCATTGCGTGTTCAGCCTCGAGAAATGCGGCCCTGAGGAGCATGAGCGGCCCAGCCGCTGCGGGGCCTCAGTGTGACAACAGGACGAAAACGAGCGCCACGATCGGCAGCGTGGACGTGAGGCTGTCGATCCGGTCAAGGATGCCGCCGTGCCCGGGAAGGATGCTGCCGCTGTCCTTGAGCCCCGCCTGCCGCTTGAGCAGCGATTCGAACAGATCGCCGATGATGCTGAGCGCCGTCCAGGTCACCAACGCCAGGCCGATCACCAGCGCACCGCCCGCCTGGCCTGCGCCGAGCCAGACGAGGACGCCGATGCCATAGAGCAGGACGGCAGCCACGGCACCCATCGCGCCCTCCCAGGTCTTGCCCGGGCTGATCGTTGGGGCAAGCTTGTTTCGTCCGAGGGTGCGCCCGGTGAAATAGGCGGCAATGTCGGCAACCCAGACCACAGCCATCGTACCAAGCAAGACCCACGGCCCGACGACGCGCAGGTGGGCGAGCGCCAGCGCGGTCGGGATGAGGACGATGAAGCCCACGAGTGACGCAAGCATCGGTTTGTCCAGCGGCCACTTGCGCAGCAACCACATCGGTACGACGAACATCCAGAACAAGGCGCTGATCGCATACAACGGCAGCAGCAGCGGAGTGCCAGCAAGCGTGCCGCTACCAAGCCCGGTCAGGTAGCCGAGCATCAGGCAGGACACCGCGAATACCACCGCCGTGGACATGCGCAAGGGCCGATCGAAGCGGGCGAGCCCGCCCCACTCCCATGCTGCCAGGCCGCATAGCGCCGCGCACACGGCAAGCCAGGCTATCGCCGGCAGCAGGAATACTGCGCCCAGCAGGCCGGCAAGCAGCAACAAGGCGGTGACGACGCGATCCTTAAGCATTGGGTTCCTGCAGTTCGGCAGCGCTTTGCTTGAGCTGCTCGCTGGTACGCCCGAAACGGCGCTCCCGTCCCTGGTAGGAGTCGATCGCCATGTCGAGCGCAGCCTCATCGAAATCGGGCCAGAGCGTATCGGTGAAATACAGCTCGGTGTAAGCGAGCTGCCACAGCATGAAGTTACTGATCCGCTTCTCGCCACCGGTGCGGATGAACAGATCAGGTTCTGGTGCGAAGCTCATCGACAACTCGGCTGCGAGCTCATCCTCGCTGAAGTCCCCGTCACGCCCAGGGTTGTTGGCGATCAAGCGCGACATGGCGTTCATGAGGTCCCAGCGCCCGCCATAGTTTGCCGCCACAGTAAGGTGGAAACGGTCGTTGGCGGCCGTGAGCGCCTCGGCCTCACGCACCACGCCCACCAACTGCGAGTCGAACCGTGACAGGTCGCCGATGACCCTGAAACGGATACCGTTCTCGTGCAGGCGCTTGACCTCGCGGCGCAGCGACTTCAAGAACAACTGCATCAGAAAGGAGACTTCGTCTGGCGGACGCCTCCAGTTCTCGGAGCTGAAGGCAAACACGGTGAGATAGCCCACGCCACGCTCGATGCACCCCCGGGTCACTGCGCGCAAAGCCTCGACGCCACGGCTGTGCCCCGCTACGCGCGGCATCAGACGCTTGCGCGCCCATCTGCCGTTGCCGTCCATGATCACCGCAATGTGCTGCGGCACGGATGCAACTTCCGGAATCTCCCTTGTGGAGCTCCTGAACAATCTACCGACCATGACCTGCCTCCTGTCCCGCCGTGCTGGCAACTGCCGATCCGGGGCCGGATCAGATCTGCATCAGCTCCTGTTCCTTCTGCGCGAGCAGCTTGTCGATCTCGGCAACGTATTTGTCGGTGAGTTTCTGGATGTCATCCTCGGCGCGACGCTCGTCGTCTTCCGAGATGAGCTTGTCCTTCACCGCGTCCTTGAGCTGCTGGTTCGCGTCACGGCGCAGGTTGCGGATGGCGACCTTCGCATTCTCGCCTTCGTGGCGAACGACCTTGGTGAGGTCGCGGCGGCGCTCTTCGGTAAGCGCGGGCATGGGCACGCGCAAGAGCTCGCCCATGTTCGACGGATTGAGACCGAGATCACTGTCGCGAATCGCCTTTTCGACCTTGGGCAGCATCGGCTTTTCCCAAGTCTGTACGCCGATGGTACGAGCATCGATCAGGGTGATGTTGGCGACCTGGTTCACCGGCACCATCGAGCCGTAGTACTCGACCATGACATGGTCGAGCAGGCCGGTATGGGCACGCCCGGTGCGGACCTTGGCGAGATCGGTCTTGAGCGATTCGACCGACTTCTGCATCTTCTGCTCGGCCGTTTTTTTGAGTTCAGGAATCATGCGCGCACTCTCCAGTAATCAGGAATGGACCAGCGTTCCTTCGTCCTCGCCCATCACCACGCGCTTGAGCGCGCCCGGCTTGAAGATCGAGAACACGTTGATCGGCAGCTTCTGGTCACGGCACAGCGCGAACGCCGTGGCATCGAGGACCGCCAGATTGCGGCCGATGGCCTCATCGAAGCTGATGCGATGATAGCGCTGGGCGCTCGGATCCTTCTTGGGGTCTGCCGTGTAGACGCCATCGACCTTGGTGGCCTTGAGGACGATCTGGGCGCCGATCTCTGCACCGCGCAGGGCGGCAGCGGTATCGGTGGTAAAGAAAGGGTTGCCGGTGCCGGCAGCGAAGATGACGACCCGCCCCTCTTCGAGGTGGCGGATCGCGCGACCGCGGATGTAAGGCTCGACGACCTGGTCGATACGCAGCGCGGATTGCACGCGAGCCTCGAGGTCCATGCGACGCATCGCATCGGCCAGGGCCATTGCATTCATCACTGTCGCCAGCATGCCCATGTAGTCGGCCGTGGCGCGATCCATGCCGGATGCCGCACCCTTCATGCCGCGAAAGATGTTGCCGCCGCCAATCACCACACCCACCTGCACACCGAGCCGTGTAACCTCGGCGATCTCGGAGACGATGCGGGTTACGACATCCTCGTTGATACCATAGGCGTCATCTCCCATCAGGGCTTCGCCCGAGAGCTTGAGCAGGATGCGTTTGTAGGCGGCGGACATATCCATCTCCCTCTTACTTCTTTGCAGCAGCTGCGGCCTGCTCGGCCACTTCGGCAGCGAAGTCGGTCACTTTCTTCTCGATGCCTTCGCCGACGATGTAGAGGGTGAACGACGCGACGCTTGCGCCCTTCGCCTTGAGCAATTGCTCGATCGTCTGCTTGCCGTCCTCGGCCTTCACGAAGATCTGGCCGAGCAGGGTGACTTCCTTCAGGAACTTCTGCACCGTACCTTCGGCGATCTTCTCCAGCATCGCCTCCGGCTTGCCGGCTTCACGCCCCTTCTCGATGGCAATGCGGCGCTCGGCTTCGATCAGCTCGGCCGACACACCGGAAGAGTCGAGCGACTTCGGCTTGGAGGCCGCAATATGCATCGCGATGTCACGCCCGAGTTGCTCGTCACCGCCGACGAGGTCCAGCAGTACGCCGATCTTGGCGCCACCGTGAATGTAGGAGAACAGCTGGCCCTTGGCTTCGACGCGAGCGAAGCGGCGGATCGACATGTTCTCGCCGATCTTGCCGACCAGCGCGGTACGGGTCGACTCGACCGTACCCTCGCCCAGCGGCAGTGCCGACAGCGCAGCGACGTCGGCCGGATTGTTTGCCGACACCAGCTCGGCGCAGTTCTGCACCAGCGCGAGGAAGTCGTCGTTCTTGGCCACGAAGTCGGTCTCGCAATTGACCTCGATGATGGTGCCGAGCTTGCCGTCCGCAGCAATGCTGATGCCGACGATGCCTTCAGCGGCAATACGGGCGGCAGCCTTGGAAGCCTTGTTGCCGAGCTTGACGCGCAGGATCTCTTCAGCCTTGTCCATGTCGCCGCCGGCCTCGGTCAGCGCCTTCTTGCACTCCATCATCGGCGCGTCAGTCTTCTCGCGCAGTTCCTTGACCATGCTCGCGGTGATTTCCGCCATGCTAGCTCCTGAATGTTCGGTTGTGTGTCAGATATGGGTGGAGTCCCGGCCAGGCGGCCGCTCCACGGAGACCAGATTGCAAAAGGGGCCTCGCGGCCCCTGTGCAGAGGATCAGGCCTGTTCCTGCGTACCTTCTTCCTCGACCTCGACGAATTCGTCGCCGCCCGCATCGACGATCTCCTGCAGCACCTGGCTGCGGCCCTGCAGCACGGCATCGGCCACGCCACGAGCGTAGAGACGGATTGCGCGCGACGAGTCGTCGTTACCCGGGATCACGTAATCAACGCCATCTGGCGAGTGGTTGGTATCGACCACGGCAACGACCGGAATACCCAGCTTCTGTGCTTCGGTAATGGCGATCTTGTGGTAACCGACGTCGATGACGAAGAGCGCATCGGGCAGGCCACCCATGTCCTTGATGCCGCCGATCGACTTCTGCAGCTTCTCGAGTTCGCGGCGAACGGTCAGCGCTTCGCGCTTGGACAGACGCTCGATCGAGCCGTCTTCCATCATCGCCTCGACTTCCTTGAGACGCTTGATCGACTGCTTGACCGTCTTGAAGTTGGTCAGCATGCCGCCGAGCCAGCGCTCATCGACGAAAGGCATGCCGGCACGACCCGCCTCTTCGGCGATGATCTCGCGCGCCTGGCGCTTCGTGCTGACAAACAGAACGTTGCCGCGATTGGCAGCGAGCTTGCGGACGAAGTCCATCGCCTCGTTGTACTTGGCCATCGTCTTTTCGAGGTTGACGATGTGAATCTTGTTGCGCTGACCGAAGATATAGGGGGCCATGCGCGGGTTCCAGAAACGGGTCTGGTGACCGAAGTGGACGCCGGCTTCCAGCATCTGACGCATCGTAACGGACATGAATAACTCCAAATTTCAAAGGGTTGTACCTCCGCCCTGAGGTGCGCAAGCTCGCCGCAAAATGCTAACGAACAAGCCGCAAAAAACGCCACCGGCAGGCCGTCAGGTACCTGCAGCCCTTGAACGGCGTGCTGGCACCACAGCGCTGACCCGGCAGACCCCTTCCATCAGGACGTGCGGATTTTGCCTGTCACTACAGACAAGCCGGCGATAATATCACGTCAGAATCACAGCACTCAAGGCGCGATTCACTCCGGGTTTGCCGGTAAGGGGCGCATGCGATAGCCTTCAGTCCTTGGCAGGGGCTTTCAACCCCTCCCTCCCCCAACTCCCACGCCACTCGCACCCATAAACATAATGAGCATCGTCATCAAAACACCGGAAGAGATCGAGCAGATGAGGGTGGCGTGCCGCCTGGCTGCCGAAGTCCTCGACTACATCGAACCCTTCGTCAAGCCCGGCGTCACCACGGCCGAACTCGACCGCCTGTGCCACGATTACATGGTCGGCGTGCAGAACACGGTTCCGGCACCGCTCAACTATGCGCCCCCGGGTTACTCGCCCTATCCGAAGTCGATCTGCACCTCGGTCAACCATCAGGTGTGCCATGGCGTACCCGGCGACAAGGCACTCAAGAAGGGCGACATCGTCAACCTCGATATCACCGTCATCAAGGATGGCTTCCATGGCGACACGAGCCGCATGTTCATCGTCGGCGGCGAGGCCAGCATCATCGCCAAGCGCCTGACCCAGATCACCTATGAGTGCATGTGGCTGGGTATCGCCGCGGTGCGAGCGGGTGGGCGACTGGGCGACATTGGTGCGGCCATCCAGAAGCACGCCGAAGGCAACGGCTTTTCCGTGGTGCGCGAGTTCTGCGGACACGGTATCGGCCGCAAGTTTCACGAGGAGCCACAGGTTCTCCACTACGGCAAGGCAGGCACCGGCCCCGAGCTCAAGCCGGGGATGATCTTCACCATCGAGCCAATGATCAACGCCGGCAAGGCGGCGATCTCCGAACTGCCGGACGGCTGGACAATCGTGACCAAGGACCGCAGCCTGTCGGCGCAGTGGGAGCACACGATTCTCGTCACCGAGTCCGGCGTCGAGGTGCTCACGGTTTCGCCCAAGGCGCCCGCTCCGCCCGCCATCGTCGCCGACCGTTTCGCCGCGACACACTGAGACGGACAAGGCGCATGAACGACGCGCTCACCGAATCACTGCAGGGCTTCGTCGCCGCGGCCAGGCGCCGGCTCAGCGAGGGCATGGCCGCGCTGCGCACCGCCTACGAGGCGCGCCCGCACACCGGCAACATGCTCAAGGGGCGAGCCAAGCTCGTGGACGATGAGATCGTCCGTCTATGGCACGACTGCGCAATGCCTGCCGATGCCGCAGTCGTTGCAGTGGGCGGTTATGGCCGTGGCGAGCTGTTTCCGGCCTCCGACGTTGACCTGCTTATCCTGCTACCGAAGGCTGCCGATGCGGCACTGCAGGGCAAGCTCTCCAGCCTCGTGAGTGCGTTGTGGGACATGGGCCTCGAGATCGGCCATTCAGTGCGCACGATCGACGAGTGCCTAGTGGCTGCAGCCGACGACATCACCGTCCAGACCAGTCTTCTTGAGGCTCGACTGCTCACCGGCGACGGCAGGCTGTTCGAACTGCTCAACAGCCTCTTCCGCGATGGCCTCGACCTGCGCACTTTCTATAAGGCCAAGCTGCTCGAGCAGGAACAGCGCTACGCGCGCTTCAATGAAACGCCGTACGCACTGGAGCCTAATTGCAAGGAGAGCCCCGGTGGGCTTCGCGACCTTCAGATGCTCGGCTGGATCGCGCGCGCCGGTGGTCTTGGACGCAGCTGGCGGGATCTCGCGCGGCGGCGCCTGATTACCGGAAGCGAGGCCGGGGAGCTACGCAATGTCGAGCGTTTCCTCCAGCACCTGCGCATCCGTCTGCACTTGCTGACCGGGCGCAGCGAGGATCGGCTGCTGTTCGACCACCAGGAGAAGCTCGCGCGCATCCTCGGCATCGAACCCACGGCGACCCGACGCGCATCCGAAGTTCTGATGCAGCGCTACTACGTGACCGCAAAGATGGTCATGCAGCTCAACACTGTACTGCTGCAGAACTACGGCAGCGTGATCTTCCCCGACCGCGGCGCGGCGATCACGGTCAACCCCCGCTTCCAGGTCGTGCGCGAACTGCTCGACATCCGCCATGAGGATGTGTTCGAGCGCGAACCCGCCGCACTGCTCGAGTGCTTCCTGTTGCTGCAGCAGCGCTCCGAACTTAAGGGCATGACTGCGCGCACGCTGCGAGCCCTGTGGATCAATCGCAACCGTGTGAATGCCGCCTTCCGGGCGCGCCCCGAGCATCGCGCCCTGTTCCTGCAGATCCTGCAGCAGAAGCGCGGCATCGTGCGCAGCTTCAGGCGCATGAACGAATACGGCATCCTGTCGCGCTACATTGTCCCTTGGCGCCGTATCGTCGGACAGATGCAGCACGACCTGTTCCATGTCTACACGGTCGATCAGCACATCCTCATGGTGTTGCGCAACATGCGGCGCTTCACGATGGGCGAACATGCGCACGAATACCCGCTGATGACCCGGCTCATCATCGGCTTCGAGCGCCACTGGCTGCTCTATATCGCCGCCCTCTTTCACGACATCGCAAAGGGACGCGGCGGCGACCATTCGACGCTTGGCATGGCCGATGCGCGGGAGTTCTGCACCCAGCACGAACTGCCGACCGAGGACACCGAACTCGTAGTCTGGCTCGTCGAGCACCACCTCACCATGTCGCGTGTGGCGCAGAAGGAAGACACCTCGGACCCCGAAGTGATTCAGCGCTTTGCAGATACGGTGGGCGACGAGCGCCGCCTGACAGCCCTCTACCTGCTTACCCACGCCGACGTGCGCGGCACCAGCCCCAAGGTCTGGAATGGCTGGAAGGGCAAGCTGCTCGAGGATCTTTTCTTCGCCACCCAGCGCCTGCTGCGCGGTGCAACTCCGCAGGCGGCACTGGGCCTGGATGACCGACTGGAGGACACGCGGCGCCTGCTGCGCTACCACGGCCTGCGCCCCGGCGTGGAAAACACGCTCTGGGATCACCTCGATCCGGTGTATTTCATGCGCCACTCTGCCGAGGAGATCGCATGGCACACCCGTCTGCTTTACTATCGCAGCGACTCGCCCGAACCGGTCGTCAAGGCGCGTGTGGCTGAAGACGAGGATGGCGTCCAGGTGATGGTCTTCACGCGCGACCAGCGCGACCTCTTCGTGCGCCTAACCGGCTTCTTCGGGCGCATGGGGTTCTCGATCCTCGACGCCAAGGTACATACGACGCGCCATGGCTTCGCACTCGACAGCTTCATGCTCCAGGACCCGGGGCAACGAGCATCCTACAGGGATATCGTGACCCTGATCGAGCACGAGCTGGCCGTGCGCCTGCAACAGCAGGGCGCGCCCGAGCGCCCCGCGCGCGGACGCATGTCGCGCCATGTGAAGCACTTCCCGATCAGCCCCGAAGTCAGCATCCGCGCCGACGAAGCCGGGCGGCATCACGTCCTGTCACTGACCGCGGCCGACCGCCCCGGCCTGCTCTTCGATGTTGCCTCTGTGCTTGCCGATCATGGCATCCGCCTGCATACGGCCAAGATCGCCACACTGGGCGAGCGCGTCGAAGACACCTTCCTGCTCACTGGCCAGGCCCTGAACCAGGACGCGCTCGTGCTCAAGATCGAGCGCGAGATCCTGGACCGCCTGCAGACATGACAAGGGGGCTTTCGCCCCCTTGTCTCTTCCTTGCGCCCATCCGGCCCCAGCAGCCTGCAGGCGTCCGCCGCAGGGATCAGTGCCCCTTGCCGGCAATGCGATCCATGGCTGCGTAGAGCAGGCCGGAGAACAGGAAGGTGACATGGATGCCCACCATCCAGGCGAGCTGACGGTCGGTCATGTTGTGGGCATTCATGAAGCCCTTGAGCAACTCGATCCCCGAGATGGCGACGATCGAACCGATCAGCTTGAGCTTCAGGTCCGAAAAGCCTATGTGCCCCATCCAGTCCGGCCGGTCGCGGTGGGAGTGCAAGTCCTCCATCTTCGAGACGAAGTTCTCGTAGCCGCTGAACATGATGATGATCAGCAGATTCATGATCAGCGCAACGTCCACCAGGGTGAGCACGCCGATGATCAACTCGCTCCCCGATGCGGACCAGATCTCGGCGAACAGCCCGAACAGCTCCTTCATGAACTTGAACAGCAGCAACAGCATCGCCATCGCCAGGCCCAGGTAGACCGGCGCCATCAGCCAGCGGCTGGTGAAGAGCACATGCTCGAATGTGGTTTCGATCCGTTTCATGCGATTTGCTCCGGCCCCTGGCCTCAAACCCTGCACAAGCACTCGAGTACGTTGCGCACCCTCAGCATGGATTCCTGCAGCACGATCTCGATGTCGGGAAAGTGGATGCCCGCCTCGCTCGACCAGCGCCCGGCAGCGTAATTGACCACCACACCAATCGCTGCATAGGGGAGATCGAGCTCGCGCGCCAAAGCAGCCTCGGGCATGCCGGTCATGCCGACGATGTCGGCACCATCACGGTCGAGCCGGTTGATCTCCGCTGCGGTCTCCAGCCGCGGCCCCTGGGTGCTGGCATAGACACCGCCATCGACCGCGTGCTCGCCCGCAGCGGAGATCGCCGCAAGCAGGCGCTGGCGCAGCGCCTGGTCGTAGGGGTGAGTGAAGTCGATATGGCGCACCGGGGTATCGCCACCCTCGAAGAAGGTGCTCTTGCGACCCCAGGTGTAATCGATGATCTGGTCGGGCACCATCAAGGTGCCCGGCGCCAGTTCGGCCCGGATGCCACCGACCGATGCCACCGAGACGATGCCGCTTACCCGCGCATCCTTGAGCGCCCAGATGTTGGCGCGGTAATTGACCAGATGCGGAGGAATCGTGTGGCCGTATCCATGTCGCGCCAGGAACACGACGGGCTCGTTGCACATGCGGCCAAAGACGAGCGCGCCCGAAGGCTCGCCAAACGGGGTGCGCACAACCTCGCGCCGCTCGATCTCCATGTTCGACAACTGGGTGAGTCCGCTGCCGCCGATGATCGCAAGCATTCGTGGTCTTCTCCGTGATGGGCGCGCGATTCTAGCACGTCACCGGACAGGCTCGATAATTCCATGCTGCGCCGCCGCAGCACGTGATAGAATCCTCGCCCTTTCAAAGACTTCGCACGCCCTCCTCCATGTCCCGCGCCATTCGCAACATCGCCATCATCGCCCACGTCGATCATGGCAAGACCACCCTCGTCGACCAGCTCCTGCGCCAGTCCGGCACCTTCCGCGAAAACCAGCAGGTCGCAGAACGCGTCATGGACTCGGGGGACATCGAAAAGGAACGCGGCATCACGATCCTGTCGAAGAACTGTGCCATCCAGTACGGCGACACCCACATCAACATCGTAGACACCCCGGGTCACGCCGACTTCGGTGGCGAGGTCGAGCGCGTGCTGTCGATGGTCGACAGCGTTCTGCTGCTGGTCGATGCGGTCGAAGGCCCAATGCCGCAGACGCGTTTCGTCACCCGCAAGGCACTCGCCCTGGGCCTGAAGCCGATCGTCGTGATCAACAAGATCGATCGCCCGGGCGCGCGTCCGGACTGGGTCATCAACCACACCTTCGACCTCTTCGACAAGCTCGGCGCCACCGAAGAGCAGCTCGACTTCCCTGTGATCTACGCTTCGGGCCTGAACGGCTTCGCGATCATCAACGAGGGTGACGAGCGCAAGGACATGCGTCCGCTGTTCGAGGCCATCCTCGAGCACGTGCCGGCGCCCGAGGTCGATGCCGACGGCCCGCTGCAACTCCAGGTCTGCTCGCTCGACTACTCCACCTACATGGGGCAGCTCGGCATCGGCCGCATCAAGCGTGGCCGCGTGCGCCCGAACCAGGAAGTTGTGGTCATGTACGGCGACGAGAACCGTGGCAAGGGCAAGGTCAGCCAGATTCTGACCTTCAAGGGCCTGGAGCGCTCCCCTGCCGAATCGGCCGAAGCCGGCGACATCGTGCTGATCGCGGGCATTCAGCAGGTCAATATCGGTGTCACGCTGTGCGACCCGGACTGCCTCGAGGGCATGAAGCCGATCGCGGTCGACGAGCCGACGCTGACCATGAACTTCATGGTCAACACTTCGCCCTTGGCCGGCCGCGAAGGCAAGTTCGTCACCAGCCGCCAGATCCGCGAGCGCCTGGAAAAGGAGCTGCTTAAGAACGTCGCATTGCGCGTGAATTACACCGGCGATTCGGACGTCTTCGAGGTGTCGGGCCGTGGCGAGCTGCACCTGACGATCCTGCTCGAGAACATGCGCCGTGAAGGCTACGAGCTGGCGGTTGGCCGCCCGCGCGTGGTGTACAAGGAAATCGACGGCGTGAAATGCGAGCCGTACGAAATGCTCACGGTGGACGTCGAGGAAGACCACCAGGGCGGCGTCATGGAAGAACTCGGCCGCCGCCGCGGCGAACTGCAGGACATGCAGCCGGACGGGAAAGGTCGTGTGCGTCTCGAATACCGCATTCCGGCCCGCGGCCTGATCGGCTTCCAGGGCGAATTTCTCACCATGACGCGCGGCACCGGCCTTGCCAGCCACGTGTTCGACGACTACGGTCCGATGGCCGGCGCGATGGCCGAGCGTCGCAATGGCGTGCTGATCTCGCAGAACGACGGCGACGCGGTCGCCTACGCGCTGTGGAATCTGCAGGACCGCGGTCGCATGTTCGTGAGCCCGGGCGAAGCGCTGTACGAAGGCATGATCATCGGCATCCACACGCGCGACAACGACCTCGTTGTAAACCCGATCAAGGGCAAGCAACTCACCAACGTGCGTGCCTCCGGCACCGACGAGGCCGTGCGCCTGATCACGCCGATCGCGCTGACGCTGGAGTCCGCGATCGAGTTCATCGCCGACGACGAACTGGTCGAGATCACGCCGAAGAACATCCGCCTGCGCAAGCGTCACCTGAAGGAAAACGATCGCAAGCGCGCTGCAAAGGCGGCCGAAGCCTGATTACTGGCCCGGCTGCCAACGGTCGGGCCGGTTTCGTAAGACCAGCATGCCTGAGAAGGCTCGCATCAGGGGCCGCTCCTACGGCCCCTGATGGCGCTGGGTCCTGCGGTTACAACCGGGCCGCGGCTTGGGGTCTTTCTGTAGGAGCGCGGCGAACCGCGAGGGTTTGACGGCACGACGCCAGTCGCGAGCCCCTAAAAGCTCGCGACTGGCGTCGCTCCTACAACAGCGCCCGCGGCCCCGCTTACTTCTTCTTGCTGCCGCCGGACTCTGCGCCGAAACGGGCGTTCAGGTACTGGGCAAATTCGCCACCTGTCTCCGGGTGACGCAGGCCGAACTCGATCGTGGCCTTCAGATAGCCGAGCTTGGAGCCGCAGTCGTAGCGTACGCCATTAAACTGGTAGGCCAGCACGGCTTCTTCCTTGAGCAGCGAGGCGATGGCGTCGGTCAGCTGGTACTCGCCACCGGCGCCAGGCTTGAGTGCGCGGATGTGATCGAAGATGCGCGGGGTCAGGATGTAACGCCCCACCACCGCCTGCGTCGTCGGTGCCTCTTCGGGCTTTGGTTTTTCCACGATGCCGGTCATGCGCTGCACCTGCCCGTTCTGGGTCTCCGTGCTGACGATGCCGTAGCTGCGGGTTTCCTCGCGCGGAACGTTCATGGTGCCCAGCACCGAGCAGCGGTGGTAGTTGTACACATCAACCATCTGCTTGAGTACCGGCGTATCGTTCTTGTTGTCGAGCAGATCGTCGGCCAGGATCACGGCGAAAGCCTCGTCGCTCACGACATGGCTGGCGCACATCACGGCATGCCCCAGGCCCAGCGCTTCGGACTGGCGGATGTAGATGCAGTTGACCCCTTTCGGCACCGTCTTGCGCACAATCTCGAGGAGTTCCTTCTTGCCGCGTGCCTCGAGTTCGGTCTCGAGCTCGTAGGCCTTGTCGAAGTGATCCTCGATCGAGCGCTTGGTACGCCCGGTAATGAAGATCATGTCGGTGATGCCGGCTGCCACCGCTTCCTCGACCGCGTACTGGATCAAGGGCTTGTCCACGATCGGCAGCATCTCCTTGGGGCTGGCCTTGGTTGCGGGCAGGAAGCGCGTGCCCATGCCGGCAACCGGAAAGACCGCCTTGGTGACCTTCTTCATTGTTTTCTGACTCCCATATTGACTGACCGGGCTGTATAGCGAGCCCGAAACGACCCGAAATGACTATGATGTGATTGTGCGGCGCAGCAGCCCGCCATGATGCCTTAAGCCGGGACCGGCGGTATCAACGATCTGTATCCGATTCGTTCAGAAGCGTGCGCAATGCCTGCTCGTCGACCACGGTGACGCCCAGCTCGAGCGCCTTGGTGAGCTTGGAGCCGGCCTCAGCACCGGCGACCAGATAGTGGGTCTTCTTCGATACCGAGCCCGCAACCTTGCCGCCTCTCGCCTCGATCTGCGCCTTGGCCTCGTCGCGCGTCATCGACGGCAGCGTCCCGGTAAGGACGAAAGTCTTGCCCACCAGTGCGCCGACTGCACCCTCGGCTGGTGCCCCCTCGGTCCAATTCACGCCGGCGGCCCGCAGTTGTTCGATCACCTCGCGGTTGTGCGGCTCGGCAAAGAACTCGGCAATCGAACGCGCAACGATGGGACCCACGTCGGCAACCTGCTGCAAGGCATCCACGTCGGCCTCCATCAGCGCGTCAAGCGCACCGAAATGGCGCGCGAGCTCGCGCGCGGTGGCCTCGCCCACGTTGCGGATGCCAAGCGCAAAGATGAAGCGCGCGAGCGTTGTCGAACGGCTCTTGTCGATCGCCGCCAGCAGGTTGTGCGCGGACTTCTCGCCCATGCGCTCGAGGTTTGCCAGTGCAAGCAGACCAAGTCGATAAAGGTCGACCGTCGTCTTCACGATCGCTGCATCGACCAGCTGGTCGACGAGCTTCTCCCCCAGGCCCTCGATATCCATCGCACGCCGGCTGGCAAAGTGCAGCAAGGCCTGCTTGCGCTGCGCGGGGCAGAACAGCCCTCCCGTGCAGCGTGCGACCGCCTCGTCCTCGCCACGCACGACGTGGGAACCGCACACCGGGCAGTTCGGATAGCGTTCAAGGAGCACGAAGCGCGGCAGTGCCGTCTGCCGGCGCTCGGGCACCGGTGCCACGACTTCCGGAATCACGTCACCGGCACGGCGCACGACCACCCAGTCGCCGATGCGCACATCCTTGCGATCGATCTCGTCCTGATTATGAAGGGTTGCGTTGGTGACCGTGACGCCGCCCACGAAAACCGGCTCCAGTCGCGCAACGGGCGTCAGCGCGCCGGTTCGACCAACCTGCACCTCGATATCGCGCAACAAGGTGATCGCCTCCTGCGCCGGGTACTTGTGCGCGACGGCCCAACGCGGCTCGCGCGTGACGAAGCCCAACCGTTGCTGCAAGGCGAGCGCATTCACCTTGTACACGACACCATCGATGTCGAAACCGAGGCTGTCGCGCAGGCCGGCGATCCTGGCGTGGAAAGCCGCGAGGCCCTCGGCGCCGCTCACCACCGCGCGGTGCGCGCATACCGGAAGCCCGAAGGCCTCGAGCGCATCGAGCACCTGTGCATGGCTGTCGGGCAGCAGCCAGCCGTCCACGTCGCCCACGCCGTAAGCGAAAAAAGACAGCGGTCGGCGGGCGGCGACCGTGGGGTCGAGCTGCCGGATGCTGCCTGCGGCGGCGTTGCGCGGGTTAACGAAGACCTTCTCGCCTGCCGCTGCCTGGCGGACATTCAGGCGTTCGAAATCGTCGCGCCGCATGTAGATCTCGCCACGCACCTCCAGCACCGGAGGGGGCGCGCCGCGCAGACGCAGGGGAACGGCCTTGACCGTGCGCACATTGCTGGTGACGTCCTCGCCGGTTTCGCCATCGCCGCGGGTGGCGGCCTGCACGAGCAGGCCGTGCTCGTAGCGCAGGCTGATGGCAAGTCCATCGAACTTGAGTTCGGCAGCATACTCGACGGCGGGTGCCGCCGACGCCAGGCCCAGCTCACGCCGCACCCTCGCGTCGAAACCCTCAGCCCCGCTCGCCTCGGTGTCGGTCTCGGTGCGGATCGACAGCATCGGAATGCGGTGGCGTACCGCCGGAAAGGCAGCCAGAGGCCGCCCGCCTACGCGTTGAGTGGGCGAGTCTGCGGTCTTCAGATCGGGGTGCCGGGCTTCTATCGCCTGCAACTCGCGGAACAGGTCGTCGTACTGGGCATCGGCGATGGTCGGCGCGTCGAGGACGTAGTAGGCATGGTCATGCTGCGCGATCAGGGCGCGCAACTCGGCCGCGCGCGCTTCGAGCGCGCGCAATGCATCACCCTGCGCCCGGGCATGTTCGAAGAGATCCATCAGACTGCAAACAGGCGTTGGGCAAGGGAGCTGCCGGCAGGGATGTCATTGGCCGCCATACGCCCCTGGAACTGCTCGATCTGTACCCGGATGAGGTTGGCCGCCTCGTCACCGAATGGCGCACGGTTGTCGTCGACCACGACGCCACCGAGCTGCTCGGCCAGGTCGACCGCGATGCGCATCATGCGGTCGAACACGGCGCGGCCGTCGCTCACGCGTGGAACGTCGATCACCAGGGTCAGGCCCTGTGTCACGATCTGCCGCATTGCGTCGGGCGCGAACAGGCCCGGCTCCAGGTTGCCGAGGGAAAACAGGCTTGCCCCGCGCTCATCGAGGGCATGAAAGCAGCCATCGTTGGCGAGGCTGAGACCGTGGCGTTCGGCGAGCTGCTGGATCGCACGGCCCTCAAACTGGCCGTCGCGTGCAACGACGTTGACACCGATCTGGACGTCCACGTCGGCGCAGAAGCGGTCGAGTTCGGTCGCATTGCGCAAGGTATCGGCGCGCTGCGGCAATCCGGGCGGCAGGGCCATCACCGCATCCGCCACACGCTGCACACCACCGGTGAAGCGCAGGAAATCGCCTTCGCCGATCGAGCCCTGGCGATCTACCAGCTGCAGCGCAGCGCAAAACCAGTGGCAGGCGCCAGCACTGTGTGGACCGAGCGCTTGCCATACGTTCTGCGCATCGTTGAACCCGAACCAACGCACGGGCTTGTTCACGCCCGCGAGCTGCTCGGCCTGCGCCGCCCAGACTTTGTGCACATCGAGCGCCTCGATGGCCTCCAGGCGGATGACGCAGTCGGCGCGCTCATCCAGAAAGTTCGGAATCTCGGGCACGCTGCGCTTGACCGGCGCCTCGCTGAAGCGGCGCGGCGACTCGTCGAGCCCAAGTCCCGGCTCGCGGCGCTCGTCGGCTGCAGCACCGTCGGTGCGCGGCTCGAGCAAGACGTCGCGGTGCTCGGACTTGAACGCACGTTCGGCCTGACGGCGATGCTTGCGCTCCTGCCACTTGTTGTAGCCAACGATCAAGACGACCGCGGCAAGCCCTGCTCCAATCAGCGCAATCTGAAGTTCGCTGTCCATGTATGTTCCCGAATGACCCCGTGTATTCCCATGCCTCAGGCTGCCGCCGGCTCCGCCAGGCGCAGCGCTTCCTCGATGTCCACTTCCACCACTCTCGACACCCCTTGCTCCTGCATCGTCACGCCGACCAGCTGCTGTGCGAACTCCATCGTGATCTTGCTGTGACTGATGAAGATGAACTGTGTCTGCGATGACATGCGTTTGACCATGTTCGCGTAGCGCTCGGTGTTCGTATCGTCCAGCGGGGCATCGACCTCGTCAAGCATGCAGAACGGCGCCGGATTGAGCTGGAACATCGAGAACACCAGCGCGATCGCCGTCAGCGCCTTCTCGCCGCCGGACAGCAGGTGTATCGAGGTGTTCTTCTTGCCCGGCGGTTGCGCCACGATCTGGATGCCCGCATCGAGGATCTCCTCGCCCGTCAGCACCAGTTCGGCACGCCCGCCGCCGAAAAGCTGCGGGAAGAGCGTGCCGAACTGCCGATTGACCGTATTGTAGGTGTCCTGCAGTTGCTCGCGTGTTTCGCGGTCTATACGGCGGATCGCATCCTCGAGGGTGTCGATCGCCAGCAAGAGATCTTCGGTCTGAGTGTCGAGATAGCCCTTGCGTTCCGAAGCCGTCCGCAATTCATCCAGTGCAGCGAGATTCACCGCCCCAAGCTCGGCAATCTCCCGCGCCAGGCGCGCCACCTCGCGCTGCAGGCTGTTCTCCTTGAGCTCTGGCGTAAGCAGCGGCGCAAGCGCGTCCTCGTCGGCGGCGACCTCGCGCAGGCGCTCTTCATGCTGGCTCACTGCAAGTTCGGCCGCCTGTACCGCCAGGCGCAGTTCGCCGACCCTGACCCGCACTGGCGCCGCCTCATGTTCGGTGCGCATACGCAGCTCCTCGGCTTGACGCAGGGCCGCACTGGCCTCCTCGAGCGCATCCCTGCGTACCCCGAGCGCGGCTTCGCGGCTGCCACGCAGCGCAAGCGCCTCGTGCAAGGCTTCCACGCTGCGGCGATCGTCGGCCGCTTCGAGTTCGCCCCGACGTACCACCGCCTCATTCGCGATACGCGCGAGTTGCTCGTCCGCAAGCTGTCGGTTGCGTGCAATGTCCTCGAGCTTGCCGTCGCACTCGCGTGCCGAAAAGCGTGCCTCCTGCAGGTCGCGGCCAGTTGCCTGCTCGAGCGCACGTGCTTCACGCAGCGCCTGCTCGCGCTCGCGCAGGACCTCGCCCGCCGCATCCAGCCGTGCGCGTTGCATGTCGGCGAGTTCGGCCGCGCGAGCCTGCTCCAGCTCGGCTCGCGACAGATGTTCGCGCTCGATCGCCGCCAGCTGAACGATGTCGTCGAGGTCGCGCGCAAGCTGGCCACGGCGCTCATCCGCGCGACTGCGCGCCTGGCTGAGCTTGAGCAGCTCGACCTGTTCGGCATGTACGCCCGCCTGCCGCACCTGCAAGTCCCGGCGCAGTTCCGCGACACGCTCCTGCAGTGCGGCAGCATGCGCTTCTGCAGCCGCCAGCGCGTCATGGGCAATGCTGGCTTCGTCCTCGAGGGTGGCCTGCTCCGCTGCGAGCATGTCGATCTCGCGCTGGCGCTCGATTACGCCATGAGTACGGCTGTCCACCGCGAAGTGACGCAATGCGTTGCGATCCAGCACCTGCCCACGCGGGCCGACCAGCGTCACGCCCGCGGGCAGTTCGGCCCGCCGGGGTAGCCACTCCTCGAGGTGCTCGGCTGCCCAGCTGCCGTGCAGGAAGCCTGCGATCAGCGGTCGCAAGCCGGGATCGGTGACGTCGACCAGCGCCTCCAGCGGCCGCAGGCCGGGCGCGGAAAAGTCCGCAGCTACGCCACCCTCTGTCGCCGGCAAGAGCACAATGGCCAGCGATTCGGGCGGAGCCTCGTCGAGCACAACCCGCGCAGCCGCCAGCGCCGCCTCGGCGTCGACAGCAAGCAGCGCCGCCAGGCGCTCTCGCAGCACCGCCTCCACCGCCGTATCCCAACCCTGCTCGACGCGTAAGTGTTTCCACAAAGGGGCCAGGCCATCCAGCCCATGACGCTTGAGCCAGTCGCCCAGCTTGCCCTGGGCCTGCAGTCGGGCCTGGAGCTGCGCCAGCGCATCGCGACGGGCACGCAGCTCGGTCAGCCGGCGCTGGACCATGCGCTCATGGTCCAGCGCCGCCTTGAGCCGGGCCTGGGTATCCGGCAGTCGTGCCTGTTCGCTGGCAAGCGCGTGCTGCAATGTCTCGAGCTCATCTTCAATGTACTCCAGGCGAGCCTCGCGTTCCGCTATCGCCCGCTCATCGGGGCCGACGATCGCACCCAGCTCGGCCTCCAGCCTGGCGCGCCGCTGCGCCAATGCATCGAGCGCACGAACGGCACTGTTGCGGTTGGCGTCCTCGACGCGCAGCTGTTGCTCGGTGTGGGCCAGCTCGCGCCGTGCTGCGCCGACGGTAGTGTCGGCCGCCTGGCGGGCGGCGTCGAGTTCGGGCAGGCGCTCACTGACCTCTGCATGACGCGCCTCGGCGTGCTCGGCACGCAGGGCGGCATTCTCGGCCAGCGCCTCCCAACGCGCCTGATCCTCGCCCAGCGCACTGGCGCGCGCGCGCCAGTGCGCATCGTCGAGTTCGAGCTGGGCAAGCCGGGCCTCCAGCCGCTTGCGGGCCTCGCCGACGTGCTGGAGTTCGGTCTCGAGGCGTGCCACCTCCGCACTCACTGCAAACAGATCGCCTTGCGCGACATGCACGGCTTCCGACGCTGCGAACTGGGCATCGCGTGCCGCTTCGACACGCCCCTCGAGTTCCTGCAGGCGCGCGTTGTCGGTGTCGATGCGCGCGCTGGCTTCACCCAGCTCAGCGCGGCTGCGCTCGAGTTCGGTGCGCGCCTCGTTACGCTTGAGCAACCAGAGCAGCTGCTGCTTCTGCACATGCGCACCGTTGAGGGCGTTGTAGCGCGCTGCCACTTCGGCCTGCGCCTCGAGGTGGGCGATGCGTTCGCCCAGCTCCATGCGGATATCGTCGAGGCGGGCAAGGTTATCGCGCGCGTCGCGCAGCCGCCCCTCGGTCTCCTTGCGCCGCTCGCGATACTTGGTCACCCCAGCGGCTTCTTCCAGGAAGCCGCGAATATCCTCTGGCCGCGCCTCGATGATGCGCGAGATCATGCCCTGCTCGATGATCGCGTAGGCCCGCGGCCCGAGCCCGGTACCCAGGAAAAGGTCGATCACATCCTTGCGCCGGACATGGACGCCATTGATGTAGTAGGTGGACTCGCCCGAGCGGTCGAGCACGCGCTTGACCGAGATTTCTGCATAACGCGACCACTGCCCGGCCGCCTTGCCCTCGGCGTTGTCGAACACCAGCTCGACGCTGGCGCGCGATACCGCCTTGCGCGTGGTCGAACCGTTGAAGATGACGTCCTGCATCGACTCGCCGCGCAGCGCCGACGCGCGAGTCTCACCCAGCACCCAGCGCACGGCATCGATGATGTTGGATTTGCCGCAACCGTTCGGTCCCACCACGCCGACCAGGCTACCCGGGGTGAGCACGGTCGTCGGATCGACAAAGGTCTTGAAGCCGGCGAGTTTGAGCTTGGAGAGGCGCACTTCGGGAAACAGGCAGGGGCGAGAGCGTGGCAGCGCCGCCACGGACGGGCGCAGAGGCTTCGCATGATAACATTTCCGCCCCTACCGACTTCGCGCGGACGCGCCCGGCGCGTACCCGATCCGTATCAAAGTGAATCCAAACCTCGCCCGACTGCAGCCCTACCCGTTCGAGAAGCTGCGCGCACTGTTTGCCGGCATCGAGCCGCCCGCGCACCTGAAGCCGATCCGCCTGTCGATCGGCGAGCCGCAGCACCCCACCCCCGGCTTCATCCGCCAGACCCTGGCGGACAACCTGGGCGGGCTGTCCAGCTATCCGGCGACGCTGGGCTCGGATGCCCTGCGCGGCGCGATCGCCCACTGGCTCGAGCGCCGTTTCGGGCTGCCGCAGGTCGACCCCGCCACCCAGGTCATACCGGTGGCGGGTACGCGCGAGGCGCTCTTCGCCTTCGCACAGTGCGTGGTCGATGGCAGCCGCCCTGGCGCCAAGGTGCTGTGCCCGAATCCGTTCTATCAGATCTACGAAGGCGCTGCGCTGCTTGCCAACGCCGAGCCACTCTTCATCAACAACCTGCCCGAGAACGGCTTCGGTTCGGACTTCGCGGCGATCGACGACGCGACCTGGCGGGACATCCAGCTCGTCTACGTCTGTTCGCCTGGCAATCCCACCGGTCGCCTGCTCAAGCTCGACGAGTGGAAGACCCTTTTTGAGCTGTCGGACCGTCACGGCTTCGTCATCGCAGCCGACGAATGCTACTCGGAGATCTACTTCGACGACCACGCCAAACCGATCGGCGGCCTGGAAGCCGCATGGCGCCTGGGGCGCACCGACTTCCGCAATATCGTCATGTTCTCCAGCCTGTCCAAGCGCTCCAACGTCCCCGGGATGCGCTCGGGCTTCGTCGCCGGCGATGCGCGCATCCTCAAGAACTTCCTGCTCTACCGGACCTACCACGGTTGCGCCTTGAGCCCCGCGGTCCAGGCCGCCTCGGTGGCAGCATGGAACGATGAGACCCACGTCGAGGAGAACCGCCGTCTCTATCGCGACAAGTTTGCTCGCGTCACGCCCATGCTGCGCCCCTACCTTCCCGTTCAATTGCCCGATGCCGGCTTCTACTACTGGGTACGTACGCCATTGCCGGACACCGAGTTCGCCCGCAGGCTGCAGGCTGAATATAATGTGACGGTCCTGCCCGGCAGCTATCTCGCGCGCGAGGCCCAGGGCGTCAACCCGGGCGCCGGCTTCGTCCGCATTGCGCTGGTGGCCGATACACACGAATGCGTCGAAGCCGCCGAGCGCATCATCGATTTCTGCAAAACCCTCTGAGAGAGAAACCCCCAATGCACGCTCTGCAACAGATCATCGACGACGCCTTCGAAAACCGCGCCAGCCTTTCGCCCACCTCCGCTCCGGCCGAGATCCGTGACGCGGTCGAGCAGGTGATCGCAGGCCTCGATGCCGGCACCCTGCGCGTGGCCGAGAAGAAGGATGGCCAGTGGGTGGTCAACCAGTGGATCAAGAAGGCGGTGCTCATTTCCTTCCGCCTGCGCGACAACGAAGTGGTGCAGGCCGGCGGCCTCAACTTCTTCGACAAGGTCGCGACCAAGTTTGGCGACTACACGCCGGATCAGTTCCGCGATGGCGGCTTCCGCGTCGTTCCCCCGGCCGTGGCCCGCAAGGGCAGCTTCATCGGCAAGAACGTGGTGCTGATGCCCTCGTACGTGAATATCGGCGCCTACGTCGACGAAGGCACGATGGTCGACACCTGGGCAACCGTCGGTTCGTGCGCGCAGATCGGCAAGAATGTGCACCTGTCAGGCGGCGTCGGTATCGGTGGCGTGCTCGAACCGGTGCAAGCCGGCCCGGTGATCATCGAGGACAACGTTTTCGTAGGCGCCCGCTCCGAGGTCGTGGAAGGCGTCATCATCGAGGAGAACGCCGTGCTGTCGATGGGCGTGTACATCGGCCAGAGCACCAAGATCTATGATCGCGAGACCGGCACCGTCACCTACGGCCGTGTACCGGCCGGCGCGGTGGTCGTTCCGGGCAGCCTGCCCTCGGCATGCGGCAAGTACAGCCTGTACTGCGCGGTGATCGTCAAGAAGGTGGATGCCCAGACGCGCGCCAAGACTGCCATCAACGAACTGCTGCGCGGAGCGTAAGCCGCACATCGCAGCCGGGGGCTGCGTGCCCCCACGCACAACATTCGCAGGAGTCCGGAGCCATGATTTTCGACAGCCTTTTCCAGCTCATGGCCGAAAAGAAGGCCTCGGACATCTTCATCACCGCAGGCGCCCCGATCCACATCAAGATCCAGGGCCACACCATGCCGATCAACCAGCAGGTCATGGACCCGCTGATGATCCAGCGCATCATCCAGGAGGCGATCACCCCTTCGCAGATCGCCGCGCTCGAGCGCGACCGGGAACTCAACCTCTCGTTCGGGCGCCGGGACCTGGGCAACTTCCGTATCAACGTCTTCTGGCAGCGCAATTCGATGGCGATCGTCGTGCGTTACATCCAGAGCGACATCCCGGAAGTCCAGTCACTCGGCCTGCCTGCGGTGCTGACCGAGGTGGTGATGGACAAGCGCGGCCTGATCCTCGTGGTCGGCGCCACCGGTTCGGGCAAATCGACCACGCTGGCGTCGATGCTCGACCACCGCAACCGCAACCGCAGTGGCCACATCCTCACGGTCGAGGACCCCATCGAGTACCTGTTCAAGCATCGCAAGTCGGTGGTCAATCAGCGCGAGGTCGGGATCGATACGCTGAGCTGGAACGAAGCTCTGCGCAACGCGATGCGCCAGGCCCCTGACTGCATCCTGATCGGCGAGATTCGCGACCGCGAGACCATGCAGGCCGCCATATCGTACGCACAGACAGGCCACCTATGCCTGGCGACCCTGCACGCGAACAACGCGTACCACGCGCTCAACCGCATCGTGAACTTCTTCCCGATCGAGAACCGCCAGCTCCTTTACCTCGATCTTGCCGTCGCGCTGCGCTGCATCGTCTCCCAGCGCCTCGTGCGCAAGCCTGACGGCAAACGCGTACCCGCGGTCGAGATCCTGATGAACACGCGCCACATCAGCGAGCTGATCGAGCGCGGCGAGCTCAACGGCATCAAGGAGGCCATGGAGCAATCCCTGGCGCCAAGCTCGCAGACCTTCGAGCAGGCGCTCTACCAGCTCTACACCGAAAAGACGATCACCCTGGAGGAGGCACTCGCCAATGCCGACTCGCCAACCAACCTCCACTGGCTGATCAACAATGCGCAGATCAACGAACCCGAGTCGCCCTCGTTGAAGAGCGCGCGCGAAGGCAAGGCGCTGGACTTCGAGGGCATCAACGAAGAGGGGGCGTCCTTCAAGGAATTCACCCTCGACATGAGCAACAACTGAGCGTCAGGGGCGCGGCATGCCGCGCCACCGCGCCATACTCCCCCAACCGACTCTTCACATGCACGCCAACCATACCCCGACGCTCACCCTCGCCTGCGAGCTCATCGCCCGTCCCTCGGTCACCCCTGAGGACGCTGGCTGCCTCGACCTCATCTCCGCACGCCTGCAGGCGCTGGGCTTTACCTGCGAACGCATCGACACCGGTGGCGTGTCGAACCTGTGGGCGCGCCGCGGCAGCCAGGCGCCGGTGCTATGCCTCGCCGGCCACACCGACGTGGTGCCGCCCGGCCCTGCCGCAGCCTGGGACACGCCCCCGTTCGAGCCGAACCTGCGCGATGGCCTTCTTTACGGGCGTGGCGCTGCGGACATGAAGACCTCGCTCGCTGCTTTCGTAACCGCAATCGAACGCTTCGTCAGCGCCTGCCCTGATCATGAAGGCAGCATCGCGCTGCTGCTGACCTCGGACGAGGAAGGGGTCGCCACCCATGGCACGGTCAAGGTGGTGGAGGCATTGGCAGCCCGCGGCGAGCGCATCGACTACTGCATCGTCGGGGAGCCGACCTCGGTCAGCACGCTTGGCGACATGATCAAGAACGGCCGCCGTGGCTCGCTCTCGGGCACGCTTCGCGTCAAGGGGCTGCAAGGGCATGTAGCCTACCCGCAGCTCGCACGCAATCCCATTCACCTCTTCGCCCCCGCACTGGCCGAACTCGCCGCCATCCGCTGGGACGAGGGCAACGAGTTCTTCCCGCCGACCACCTGGCAGGTGTCGAACATCCACGCCGGCACGGGTGCCAACAACGTGATTCCGGGCGTGTGCGAGGTGTTGTTCAACTTCCGCTTCGGCTCGGTGTCGACTGCGGACGATCTCAAGCGTCGCACCTGCGAGATCCTCGACCGCCATGGCCTCGACTACGAGATCGACTGGCATCTGTCCGGCAAGCCCTTCATCACTGGCCGAGGGCAGCTGGTAAGGGCACTGTCGGCTGCCATCCACGACACCGTCGGCGTCACCACCGAGCTGTCGACCACCGGCGGCACGTCGGACGGCCGCTTCATTGCCGATATCTGCCCAGAGGTGGTCGAGTTCGGGCCGGTCAACGCCACCATTCACAAGATCAATGAGTGCGTCGCCATCGACGCGGTCGAACCCTTGTCCGCGATCTACGAACGCACGCTTGCTGCCCTGCTCCAGCCCGCGGGCTGACTCCTATCGGGCACGACCAACCTCTTCGCCGGAAAAACCATGCAAGACAATCACTTCGAGCAAGCGCAGGACGAACATGATCATGATCACGACCATGGCCACGAACATGGACCGCTCGCCGAGCTCGTTACCGTACGCGACTGGCTGCGCTATGCCGTGACGCGCTTCAACCGTGCCGGCATCTTCTGCGGCCATGGCGTTTCCGACACCTACGACGAGGCGGTCTGGCTCATCCTCGGTACGCTCGCGCTACCGCTGAACAGGCTCGAACCCTTTCTCGATGCGTGCATACCGAGCGAGGAGCGCATTTCAGTGCTCGAAGCCATCGAACAACGCGCGGACGAGCGCATCCCCACGGCTTACATTCTTGGCGAAGCCTGGCTGGGTGACTTCCGTTTCACCGTCGATCCGCGCGTCATCGTGCCGCGTTCGTTCTTTGCCGAGTTGCTTGAAGATGGGCTCGCCCCCTGGATCGAGGAGCCCGAAGCGGTGCACAGCGCACTCGACATGTGCACCGGATCGGCGTGCCTGGCCATCCTGATGGCTCATGCGTTCCCCAACGCGGACATCACCGGGGCGGACCTGTCCGAGGATGCGCTTGAACTGGCGCATCTGAACGTGAACGACTATGGTCTGAGCGAGAGGGTCGAGCTTGTCCATAGCGACGTGTTCTCCGGACTTGAAGGTC
Organism: Thauera sp. 27; assembly: GCF_000310125.2. Lineage (NCBI taxonomy): Bacteria > Pseudomonadati > Pseudomonadota > Betaproteobacteria > Rhodocyclales > Zoogloeaceae > Thauera > Thauera sp. 27. The sequence continues at coordinate 56,643 of NZ_AMXB01000007.1, read as the reverse complement.
GCAGCTTCGATCTGATCCTGAGCAATCCACCTTACGTCACGGCCGAATCGATGGACGAACTGCCTGCGGAGTATCTCCACGAGCCGCAGATGGCCCTCGCCGCGGGCGAAGACGGGCTGGATGTCGTGCGTACCCTGCTCGCTCAGGCACGCGATCACCTCAATCCGAATGGCATCCTCGCTGTAGAAGTCGGGCATAATCGCCACCTCGTCGAAGACGCCTTCCCCGACCTGCCCTTTACCTGGCTGTCGACCGCTGGCGGGGATGACTCGATCTTCCTGCTTCGCAGGGAGGACCTCTAGATCGCCTTGCCCGGTTCGAGATCGGGCGGGCACGAGCCACAAGGAATCCAACATGGCAACTGCGCGCCCCATCCTGCTTGTCGAAGACAACCCCGACGACGAGACCCTGACCTTGCGCGCATTGGGTAAGAACCAGATAGAAGCGCCTGTCGTGGTCGCACACGATGGCGTCGAGGCCGTGGATTACCTTTTCGGTCTCGAGGCCAATGGCAGCCGCCACGCGAATCCGCTGCCCGTCGTCGTCCTGCTTGACCTGAAGCTTCCCCGCATCGACGGGCTGGAGGTGCTGCGCCGGATCCGCGCCGACGAGCGCACAGCCACCCTGCCAGTGGTCGTGCTGACCACCTCCTGTGAGAGCCTGGACCTGCGCCAGGCCTATAGCCTGGGCGCCAACAGCTACATCCGCAAACCCGTGGATTTCGAACGCTTCGAGCGCGCCATCGGCCTCATTGGCCATTACTGGCTGGACCTGAACGAGACCACTGACAGCGCGGCACGCAGCGCCTACTGAGGCGCTGTCGCGCGCGCACTCAAGCGAGCTCGTCGATCCAGGCCTGCTGAATGCCTTCGAGGATGCGCTCGCCACAGCGCTTGGGGTCGTCGTCGAACTCCGGCAAGGCCAGCACCCAGTTCATCAGATCGACGAAGTTCACCCGCGTCGGGTCAACATCGGGGTGAGCGTCGGCAAGCTGAATGGCGATTTCTTCCACCTCGGTCCACTTCATGTCAGTGCTTTCCTTCGCGAGCCATGTTGATCGTATAGCGGGGAATCTCGACCACGAGCGCAGCCTCGCCGACCACGGCCTGGCATGACAGGCGGGATTGCGGCTCGAGGCCCCAGGCCTTGTCGAGCAGGTCCTCCTCGTCTTCGGTTGCCTCGTTCAGCGATTCGAAGCCCTCGCGCACGATGACATGACAGGTCGTGCAAGCACAGGACTTCTCGCACGCGTGCTCGATGTCGATACCGTGCTCCAGCAGGCTGTCGCAAACGGTTGTGCCGGGAGTCGCTTCGATCACACTGCCGTCGGGGCAGAGTTCGACGTGAGGTAGGACGATGATCTGGGTCATGATGTGTTCGGATCAGAGTTCGAGTTCGTCGACCTTGTGGCCGGCGAGCGCAGTGCGGATGCTGTTGTCCATGCGGCGTGCAGCAAAGTCGTCGGTGGCGCGCGCGAGAGCGTCGATGCTCGCCTTGATCGCACGATGGTCGTCGCCGGCAAGCAAGGCGCGCAGGTTAACGATCGCGGTCAGGATGGCGTCACGTTCGTGCACTGCCAGCAGTCCGCCATCCTTGTCCAGCGCGTGTTCGGTCGCCTCGATCACACGCTCTGCCTCGACCTGTTGCTCGCGCAGCGCGCGCGCGCGCATGTCTTCGCCCGCGTGCTCGACACCCGATCTCAGCATGCCGGCGATCTCCTCGTCGGACAGCCCGTAGGATGGCTTGACGAGTACGCTTGCCTCGACGCCCGAGGACATCTCGCGCGCGGACACCGACAGCAGACCATCCGCATCAACCTGGAAGCTGACACGAATACGGGCTGCGCCCGCCACCATCGGTGGGATGCCGCGCAGTTCGAAGCGAGCGAGCGAGCGGCAGTCGGCAACGAGCTCGCGCTCGCCCTGGACGACATGGAAAGCCATCGCGGTCTGGCCATCCTTGAAGGTGGTGAATTCCTGCGCGCGAGCGCTGGGGAGCGTCGAATTGCGCGGAATGACCTTCTCGACCAGCCCTCCCATGGTCTCCAGACCGAGCGAAAGGGGAATGACATCGAGCAGCAACCAGTCGTCCTCCGCCGCACGGTTGCCGGCAAGCACGTTCGCCTGCATCGCGGCGCCCAGCGCGACGACCTTGTCGGGGTCCAGATTGGTGAGCGGCTCCTGGCCGAAGTAGCGCGCCACGGCGCGCTGGATGTGGGGCATGCGGGTGGCGCCGCCGACCATGACCACGCCCTTGACTTCGTCCGGAGCGAGCCCCGCGTCACGCAAGGCCTTGCGTACCGGACCCAAGGTCTTCTGCACGAGGGGCTGGGTCATTTCCGCGAACTCGTCGCGGCTGACGACAAGATCCACCTCCTCGCCCGAGGCCAGCCTGACGTGGACGGGTGCCTGCTCGCAGGCGGTGAGAAGCTCCTTCGCCTCGCGCGCCTTCATCTGCAGACGACGTGCATCCTCGAGCGAAGGCGGCGAGATGCGCGCCTTGTCGAGAATCCAGCAGAACAGACGGTGGTCGAAGTCATCGCCGCCCAGGGCCGCATCGCCGTTGGTCGACAACACCTCGAAGACGCCGCGCGAGAGCTTGAGGATGGACAGGTCGAATGTGCCGCCGCCGAGGTCATAGACCGCATAGACGCCTTCGGCAGCATTGTCCAGGCCATATGCAACTGCCGCGGCAGTGGGCTCGTTGAGCAGGCGCAACACGTCGATCCCGGCCAGGCGCGCAGCATCCTTGGTCGCCTGGCGCTGTGCATCGTCGAAATAGGCCGGCACCGTGATGACCGCACCTACGAGCGGCCCGCCAAGGCTGGCTTCCGCACGCTCGCGCAACCGACGCAGGATCTCGGCCGAAACCTCGACCGGGCTCTTGACGCCTTGCACGGTCCTCAGGCGCACCATGCCGGGGCTGTCCTCGAAGTCGTAAGGCATGGCTTCGATGTGCGCAACATCCTTGAGACCACGACCCATGAAGCGCTTGACCGAGACGATCGTGTTACGAGGATCGACCGCCTGGGCTTCGAGCGCAGCCCGGCCGACCTCAAGACTGCCGTCGCTGCGGTAACGGACCGCCGAAGGCAGCATCGTCCGCCCACTCTCATCGGGCAGGCACACGGCAATCCCGTTACGGACGGTCGCAACGAGCGAATTGGTGGTACCGAGGTCGATGCCTACCGCGAGCCGGTGCTTGTGCGGCTCGGGAGACATGCCGGGTTCAGCGATCTGCAACAGGGCCATCAGCTAGTTTCCGTGCGTTCTTTTCAGTTCTCGAGGGCGATCAGCGCCTCGTCGATTTCTTGCTGGAGCTTGTCGATGAACATGAGCCGGCGCACGGTGTCGGCCGCTCCTTCGAAGTCGTGATCGTCGTCGAGTTGTTGGGCGAGTTGCGCGCGCACTTCGCGCGCATGGGCGAGCAGGCGCCGATGCAAGTCCTCGAGTTCGCTGATCTCGGCGGCCGCCCGCGCCTCCTCGACCGCCTCGCGCCACTCCATCTGCTCCATCAGGAACGCCGGCGACATGGCGGTATTGGTCTCGAGCGCTGTATCGACGCCAGCCAGCTCAAGCAGGTACTGAGCGCGTGCAAGCGGCTTGCGCAAAGTGCGGAAGCCCTCGTTCACCCGCGTCGCCCACTGCATGGACAGCCGTTTCTCGAGGTCGGACAGGTGGGCGTGGCGATCAGGGTGCACCTGAGCCTGCAGGCCATGCCACGCCTGCTCGAGCGCGGTTTCGTCGAGCTTGAAACGGCGCGGCAGGCCGAACAGGGCGAAAAAGTCCTGCGTAAGGTCGATGCTCATCGTGTGCGGCTCAGACGTTGAAGCTCTCGCCGCAGCCGCACTGGTCCTTGACGTTCGGGTTGTTGAACTTGAAGCCTTCGTTGAGCCCTTCCTTCACGAAGTCCAGTTCGGTGCCTTCAAGATAGGCCAGGCTCTTGGGGTCGACCACAACCTTGACGCCATGGCTCTCGAAGACGAGGTCCTCGTCCTCGGTACCGTCGACAAACTCGAGCTTGTAGGCCATGCCCGAGCAGCCGGAGGTCTTCACGCCGAGCCGGATGCCGACACCCTTGCCACGCTTGGCAATGAAGTTCGACACGTGACGAGCAGCGGATTCTGACAGCGTTACGCCCATGGTTCCTCCTGTGTTCGTAGACAAGCTCAGGCTTCGTGCTTCTTCTTGTAGTCGGCAACCGCCGCCTTGATCGCATCCTCAGCGAGGATGGAGCAATGGATCTTGACCGGCGGCAGGGCGAGCTCTTCGGCAATCTCGGTGTTCTTGATCTCGAGCGCCTGGTCCAGCGTCTTGCCCTTGACCCACTCGGTCACCAGCGAACTCGACGCAATTGCCGAGCCGCAGCCGTATGTCTTGAACTTGGCGTCCTCGATGACGCCGTCCTTGCCAACCTTGATCTGCAGCTTCATCACGTCGCCACAGGCCGGCGCGCCCACCATGCCGGTGGCCACGCCCTCCTCGTCCTTGCCGAAGGAGCCGACATTGCGGGGGTTTTCGTAGTGGTCGAGGACCTTTTCACTGTAGGCCATGTTCTTTCTCCGTCAGGGGATATCTACTTTATTCCGACCGCGGCCATCTGCCGCGGCGCTTTCGAGTTTCAGCTTCGTTCGAGCCGTGTTCGCAGCGATCTCAGTGCGCGGCCCACTGCACGGTGTCGAGGTCAACGCCATCCTTGTACATCTCCCACAGCGGCGACAGCTCGCGCAGCTTGCCGATCTTGCGACGCAGCAGGTCGATGGCGTAGTCCACCTCTTCTTCCGTGGTGAAGCGCCCGATCGAGAAACGAATGGAGCTGTGGGCAAGCTCGTCATTGCGTCCCAATGCGCGCAGCACGTAGGAGGGCTCCAGGCTCGCCGAGGTGCAGGCCGAACCGGAGGACACGGCGATCTCCTTGATGGCCATGATCAGCGACTCGCCCTCGACGTAGGCGAAGGAAATATTGAGGTTGTGCGGAACGCGCTGCTCGAGGTCGCCGTTGACATAGGTTGCCTCGATGTCCGTGAGCCCGGCCAGCAACTTGTCGCGCAAGCGGCGGATGCGCTCGTTCTCCACACCCATCTCCTCGCGCGCAAGACGGAAGGCTTCGCCCATGCCGACGATCTGATGCGTGGCCAGGGTGCCCGAGCGCAGGCCGCGCTCATGGCCGCCGCCGTGCATCTGCGCCTCCAGGCGCACACGCGGCTTGCGCCGAACATAGAGCGCGCCAATGCCCTTGGGACCGTAAGTCTTGTGGGCACTGAAGCTCATCAGGTCCACCTTGAGCGCAGCAAGGTCGATCCCGATCTTGCCCGTCGCCTGCGCGGCGTCCACATGGAAGACGATACCCTTCTCGCGGCACAGCTCACCGATCTCCGCGATCGGCTGGATGACACCGACCTCGTTGTTCACAAACATCACCGAGATCACGATGGTGTCGGGACGAATCGCAGCCTTGAGGGCCTCCAGATCGACAAGGCCATTCTCCTGCACGTCGAGATAAGTCGCCTCGAAGCCTTCGCGCTCGAGTTCACGCACGGTGTCGAGCACGGCCTTGTGTTCGGTCTTGAGGGTGATGACGTGCTTGCCCTTGCCCTTGTAGAAGTGCGCAGCACCCTTGATGGCCAGGTTGTTCGACTCCGTCGCACCCGAGGTCCAGATGATCTCCTTGGGGTCGGCATTGACCAGCGCGGCGACCTGCTCGCGCGCCGTCTCGACGGCCTCCTCCGCAGCCCAGCCGTAGGCGTGGGAGCGGCTGGCCGGGTTGCCGAAGTGCTCGGTAAGCCAGGGAATCATCTGTTCCGCCACTCGGGGATCCACCGGGGTCGTGGCCGAGTAGTCGAGGTAGATCGGGAACTTCATTCAGTCTCTCCGCAGAGTCGTTGTTCGAGTATTGGGTGTCGTGCCGGGCAGTCGCGGTCAGGCTGCAACCGAGGCCAGATTCCTGAGATTGTCGGTCACACCTGCAAGCGCGGCCAGGAAAGCGCGCACCTGCTCCGCCGTCGTGTCGCGACCGAGGCTGATGCGCACCGCCGCTCGCGCCAGGCCACGCTCCACACCCATAGCCAACAGTGTGTGAGAGGGCTCGGGATTGGCGCTTGAGCAGGCCGAACCGCTTGCGCAGGCAAAGCCCGCACGATCGAGCTTGGCAACCAGGGTTTCGCCGTCGATCTGACCGATGGCAAAGAAAACGGTATTCGGCAGCCTCGGGGCCTGAGCCGAGAAGATCGATGCACCGCACTGCAGCAGCCCACGCTCGAGTTCTTCACGCAGCGCGCCAAGCCGCTGCGCTTCTTGCGCCTGGGCCGCCCGCGCACGCTCACAGGCCACTCCGAAGCCCACGATCGCGGCCACGTTCTCGGTGCCCGAGCGCAATCCGCGCTCCTGGCCGCCGCCTGCGATCAGGGGCATGAGCTCGACCCGCTTGTCGACGATCAAGGCTCCCGCCCCGAGCGGGCCGCCGATCTTGTGCGCCGACAGGCTCAGCGCATGCACGCCGAGCGTACGGAAATCGACTTCAAGCTTGCCCACGGCCTGTACCGCATCGGTATGAACCCATGCGCCCACGGTGCGGGCCTGCGCAGCAATGCGTGCAAGGTCCTGCACGACACCGGTCTCGTTGTTGGCCATCATCACCGAGACAAGGCGCGGCCGGTCTGCCAGCACTGCTTGCCAGGAGGCTTCATCGACCAGCCCCTGCGCATCCACGCCGATCTCGCGCAGCGCCCATCCACCACGCTGCAACTGGCGAGCTGGCTCGCGTACGCAAGGGTGCTCGATGGCACTGATCGCAAGCAGCGCCGGCTTGAACACTCCCGCCGCGCCCTTGAGGAAGAGGTTGTTGGCTTCCGAGCCACCGCTGGTAAAGACCACCTCGGTAGCATGCGCACCGACCGCCGATGCCACGCGCACCCGCGCCTCGTCTATCGCGGCGCGCGCCTGGCGGCCGTACTCATGCCGGCTCGATGCATTGCCGAAGCGCGCCTGCTCACCCACACCCAGCCAGGGCAGCATCGCCTCGCGCACGACCTCGTCGAGCGGCGTGGTGGCGTTCCAGTCGAGATAGACCGGTGCGAAACTCATCGACGAACTCTCAGGCAACCGCGCTTGCATGCAGCGCAAGCGTAGCGCGACGGCGGATGTTCTTGAGCACTGCCATGTCGGCATCAGGGCGCACCTGACGATTCACCAAGGCCTCGAGCGTGACCGAGTCGAGATAGGCGTACATGCGCTTATTGAGGTTGGCCCACAGGTCGTGCGTCATGCAGCGATGCGCATCATGGCAATTTTCCTTGCCGCCACACTGGGTGGCATCGAGCGGCTCGTCCACGGCGATGATGATGTCGGCCACGGTAATGGCGTCCATCTCGCGCGCAAGCCGGTAGCCGCCACCGGGGCCGCGGACGCTACTGACGATCTGATGCCGGCGCAGCTTGCCGAACAACTGTTCGAGGTAGGAAAGCGAGATGTGCTGACGCTCTGCGATTCCGGCGAGCGTAACCGGCCCCTCGGCCTGGCGCGAGGCCAGATCGATCATCGCCGTCACGGCGAAACGTCCCTTGGTCGTCAATCTCATGTCGGCTCCTGGATGTCCAACGGCCCCGCTGCGACTGCATGAATGCCGCGCACTGCGAATACCTTAACGTTTCGGTCGACTATACGTATCCCGACAAAAACGGTCAACTACTCGCCAGCCAGGCTACGAGGCCTTGTACGCTCAGTCCACCATCCTCGACAAACGGCTCGCGTCGAAGTCATCGGCCCGCTCGACCGCTTCGTCAAGCTTCACCCCGGCCGCCTCCAGCCTGGCGATGATGGCCTGCAGTCGCCTGTCGGTTTCCACCGAGTGATCCAGCAACCCGTGCAGCGCCTTGGACACTGGATCATCCATGTCGCGTGTCACGCCGTAGGCACTGAAACCCATCTGCTCGGCCTTGTTCTCGCGCGCGGCATCACGCTCGGGATCGATCAGGCGCGCAGGATTGCCCACTGCCGTCACGCCCGCCGGAACGGGCTTGACGACTACTGCGTTGGAGCCGACCTTTGCACCATCGCCCACGGTAAAACCGCCAAGCACCTTTGCACCGGCACCGATCACGACGCCCTTGCCAAGCGTAGGGTGACGCTTGGCGCCGCGGTAGAGCGAGGTTCCGCCCAAGGTCACGCCCTGGTAGATCGTGCAGTCGTCACCGATCTCCGCAGTCTCGCCGATCACCACACCCATGCCGTGATCAATGAAGACGCGACGCCCGATCACTGCGCCGGGATGAATCTCGATACCGGTCAGAAATCGCCCGATGTGGCTGATGAAGCGCCCCAGCCAATGCCATTCCCGCGTCCACGCGGCCTGCGCAAGACGATGGAACATCAACGCATGGATGCCCGGATAACACGTAAGCACCTCCAAGGTCGAACGCGCGGCGGGGTCGCGCTCACGGACACTGGCGAGGTCTTCACGCAGGCGGTTGAACATTTTCGAGAAACACTCCGGATAGGATTGCGGCCGGGAAGGCACGGAACCAATTCCCGACTATTTTAATCGACTTTAGGCAATGAATTCAAAGCCCGGTCATCCGGGGCGAGTTGCGACGCCTGGACAGGCGCGCGCGACTGCGCCCAAGCCTAGCCACGTCGCCGGGGCTGCTCGAAAGTCGTCAGCATCCCGCGCAGGATGGCCACCTCCTCACGCTCGAGACGGACGCGATTGAACAGGCGGCGGATGCGCGGCAGCAGGCGCTTGGGGTTGGCCGGGTCATGAAAGCCGCTTGCCGTCACCGCGCGCTCGAGGTGGGCCATGAAGCCCTCGAAATCGGCGTGGGTTGCGGGCTCGCCAAAGGTGTCGGGCTCAAGCACGGCCTCGGCACCGATCGCCGCCATTCTCAACTCATACGCCAGCACCTGTACCGCGGCCCCCAGGTTCAACGAAGAGAAGTCGGGATTGGTGGGAATGGTCACCGGCAGGCTGCACAACCCCACCTCCTCGTTGGTCAGGCCACTGGTCTCGTTACCAAAGACGAGCGCCACCGGTCCGTCGGCGCAGCGCCCGACGATCTCAAGCGCCGCGTCGCGAGCCTGCATGCGCGGCAAGGACAGCTCCCGCCGACGCGCGGTGAGCGCTGCCGAGAAGACGGTGTCGGCAAGTGCGTCCTGCAAGCAGTCCACTACCCGCGCCGTCGCCAGGATGTCGCCGGCGCCGGATGCGCGCGCGCTCGCGACCTCGTCGGGAAAGGACTCCGGCGCCACCAGCCACAACTCGTGCAAGCCCATCACTTTCATCGCGCGGGCGGCGGCACCGATGTTTCCGGGGTGCGTGGTGCGCGACAACACGATACGGATGCGGTCAAGCGCAAGTGGGCGATTCATATTAAAATTCTGTGTTTTCCGAGTTCTGCCGGTCAGCCCGACTGACGCGGCGCGCGCCAGGCGCGCTACCGCAATGAAGGCCCCGCATTCTTTAACCGAGACCGCTTCGCATGCATCCCACCCTGAACATCGCCGTCAAGGCCGCCCGTCGCGCAGCGACCGTCATCAATCGCGCCTCGACCCAGCTCGAACTGCTGGCAGTGCAGTCCAAGTCGCCGAACGACTTCGTTACCGAGGTCGACCACGCTGCCGAAAAAGCCATCATCGAGGTGCTGCGCGACGCCTTTCCAGGGCACGGGATTCTAGCAGAGGAGTCGGGTGAGTCCGGCCCCCTCAATGGTCAGGAGAGCGAGTTCAACTGGATCATCGATCCGCTCGACGGCACGACCAACTTCATCCATGGCTTCCCGCAATACGCGGTGTCGATCGCACAGACCAAAAACGGCGTGCTCGAACACGCGGTGATCTACGACCCGAACACCAACGAGATGTTCACTGCCTCGCGCGGCAGCGGCGCCTTCCTCAACGATCGCCGCATTCGCGTGTCGCGACGTGCGCGCCTGAATGAAGCACTCATCGGCACCGGCTTCCCGTTCCGCAAGTTCGACCAGATCGACGCCTACCTGGCGATGTTCAAGGAGCTTACCCAGAAGACAGCGGGTATCCGCCGCCCGGGCGCAGCTGCGCTCGACCTCGCCTATGTCGCCGCCGGACGCCTGGACGGCTTCTGGGAGATGGGCCTGTCGCCGTGGGACATGGCAGCCGGCGCGCTGATCATCCAGGAAGCTGGCGGCCTGGTCTCGGACCTCTCGGGCGAAGGCAACTTCCTCACCACCGGCAACGTCGTCGCCGGCACACCGAAGATCTTCGGCCAGTTGCTGCCGATCATCCAGGCCTACCGACCGGCCAGCATGCAGGCCTGAGGTTTCGCTAAGCCCCGGGGATGCGCAAGGTGAGCGTATCCCCGCGCTGGGTGAATTCGAGGTGGCGCAACACCGACATTCCGAGCAGGATCTCCGCTCCCTGCATCCCGGGGTTTAGATGGCCGCTCACGTTACGTACCTCGAAGGGCCCGAGCGCCAGGGTGTCGATGCGGGTCTGGTGCACGGTGACGTTGCCATTTGCGGTAATCACCGAGCCCGCGGCGCCGGGCCGCAGCCCGAGCTGGGGGCCAAGATGGGCGGGCACCGATACCTGGGTCGCACCGGTATCGAGCAGAAAAACCACCGGCTGGCCGTTGATCTCGCCTGGCGCCAGGTAGTGGCCGAAGCGGTTGCGCTTGAGCACCAGCTCTTGCGCCCCCTGAGTGACGACCAGGTTGCGGTTTGGATTGTCGCGGCGCTCAAGCACCGAATCGAAACTCACCCAGCCCAGCGCCAGAAAGGCGAGCGTGGCCAGCACGCCAAGCTTGCGGCCAAGGCTGCGGGTTTCCTGATCGCGGTCGTTCATGGCTGTCTCCCCTGGGGGCGGTATTCGATCTGTCCGGGGCGATAATCTCGCCCTCACTCACGACAATACAGCGCGCAAGAGGTTTCTGTTGGCAGCACGCACTCCCATCGATTCGACCACCCACGCCGGCGCAGCATTGAGCGAAGCGGAAATCGCCGCCCACACTCCCATGATGCAGCAGTGTGCTCTGTTGAATTATCTACCCCTAAGCTGACCAGCCTTAAAAGCTACGCCATTTTCTACGCCAAATTGGCGATGTAGCCGATTGCCCCTTACCGCCGCATCTCGCTCAACTCCCCTTCGAGCCGGCGCACATCATCCTGCAGCGCTCTGATCCGCAGGTCGTAGCGGGCGACTACGGCGCTCATCTCCTCGCTGATGCTTTTCTCCCAGGTGGCACCGGCCAGGTTGTTGTTGGCGCGCGTTTTCTGGAGACGCAGTGCAGCGAGCTCGCGGTCCATCTCCGCCTGTTCGTTGACGATGCGGTCCCGGATATCGCGAAGCTCGTGCTCTGTCTCGCGGACGCGGCGCTCGCGCTCAAGCCTGGAAAGTACCGCCTGCGGATTGTTCGACATGTTGATCTGCCGAGGGTCCGATTCCGAGGCCGACGCGCTCGCGCTGCTGGCGCCAGTTGCGGGGCGTACGTTGATGGGTTTGGCATCTGGTGCGCATGGCTGATCAGAGAACACGGCCCGCCCGCCGACTGTACACTTGTAGACCTGCGCATGAGCGCCTGTCGAAACCACGGAGAGCGCGGCAAGAATGGCGCCGCACGCCAAGCGCAGTATGGGGTTGTAAGGCATGCAGGCGGTCTCCTTGCGATAGTCCGCCTGCATTGTAGCGTGCGAGGGGGCGTCAGATCTCGATGAGCTCGACCGGCAGCGCAGGCGCGGGGCCTTCGATCGCGTTGTCGCGCACGAACACCGCCTCGCCCAGCTCGGCCGAGCCGCGCGGGGCGATGAGGCTGCCGTCGGGCAGCTGGACGCGGACGGGGGCGGCCGAGGTGACAACGCCGACCAGCAGAGGGGCGTCTGGGATCAACGCGCGGAACTTGCGGTAGAGGTTGCTCATGCGTGGGTCTCCAGCTCGATGGATTGGCGCGCAGTGGGGAGTTGTGCGCGTACCGCAGTGCTGCGCACGAGACCCATGCGGACGACGCCGGCGTCGGTGTAGCGGATGAGCTTTCCCGGGGCGATGATGCCCGTCTCGGGCAGTATGGGCAGGTCGAGCGTGACGCGCGCCTGGCGGCCGGTGTCGGCCAGGATGGCGCGGCCACGCGCGCGGGCGGCGTCGGCATGGGTGACAAGGGGGTCGGTGACCATTGGGGCGGCGATGTTGCCGGCGGTGCCGGCGCGCGTGACCTGGCCGAGGATGCCTCCGGCCGTGGCGCCGGTGACGAACACGCGATTGTAGGCCGGGCGCTCGACCCATTCGATGGATTCGCGCACCACGGGCGCGCTGGGGAGCTCGATGTCGGGCGTGGCCGTAGCCCACTCCCAGGGCAGCAGGGGGTAACGCGGCAGGATGCGGAGCGTGTCTGTAACGGGGTCGGCCTGGACGTAGGCGCCTGCCGCCTCCGCGATGCGCTGCGCGTGCTCGATGTAGCTGCCGGTGTGGTGCCAGGCGCCCGCGGGCACGAGCCAGTCGGCGGGCTGCCAGTCGATGGCCCAGCCCAGGCTAACGCCGTTGTCAGTGAGGGCGTCGCCGAGCAGCTGCTGCACGGTGCGCGCGGCCGCGTCGTTGTGGCGGGTGACGATGGGGCTGTGCGGCGCAGCGAGCAGGGCCGCCCTGCCCCGGCCGCTGACGCGCAGGCGCGATTGCCCAAAGCGGCGGTCGCGGGCGATGCGCTCGGCCAGCAGGCGGAAGCTCTGCCCGTTGATGTTAGCGATGAGCTCGACGGGCTCGCCGTAGTCGGCCGGCTCGACCAGGGCAAGCTGCGCGCCAGGGATAGTGGCGTCCCAGCCCCATGTCCAGGAGTCGGCATCGATCTGTAGTGTGAGCGCCGTGGCGTCGAGCGATGCGCCGTCGCTTGCACGCACGAGGGTGATGGTGTTGAGCACGATATAGGCTCTCCGGATGGGGACAACGACCTCGCCCGGCGGCGGGGGCGGCACATAGGGGCGGCACCCGAACACGAGCGCCGTGGTGCCATCGGCCAGCCGGCAGAACTTGAGCGCCACCGGGCTGCTGGGGGCGTTGGGGTCGAAGGGGGGTTCGGGCCAGGGGTAGGCGATCTGCCACCAGCCGAGCGGCAGAGGGATCATCTGCTGGTGGCGCACGGTCACGCCCTGGTACAGCGGCCTGCCCGACTGGTGGCCGACCGTGCCGCGGGTGACCACAGACTCGGCCTGCCGCTGATCGGTGCGTAGGCGGCGGCGCAGGCGGATACGTTCCTGGTGGTCGCTGCGGACGCCCTGGCCGAGCGGCAGTCCGTGCTGATGCCGTGCACCCGCGCCCTGCTGCTGCCGCGTCGATTCCTGCTGTGCCACGCCAACCCCGGCGGCCAGCGGGATTGCCTGCTGCGCCCGCATCACGCTCGCACGACTGGACGGCTGCATGCTGGACTGCCGCAGCACCATCGGCGCTCTGACTGGCGCCGCAGCGGCATGGCGCGCCGCTGCAGACGTCTGCGCAGACTGCATTGCCTGTTGGCCAACGCCCAGCGCGGCGGCCTGGGCGGGCCGCCGGCCGTGCGGGGCGCCCACTACGGGCCCAACGTCGGTGATGAGTTCGGCCCACAGCACGCCATCGGCGACCAGCGAGAGGCCAGGCAGATCCGCCGGCGGCAGCGTAGCGGCGAGCGTGCCCTCGACGCGCGGCGCAAACACACTCTCGGCGCCAAAGAGCAGATCGACCGCGGCCGGCGTGGGGGTGACAAGCGCTGCAAAGCGCATATCGACGGGCGTGGTCACGTTACCCCTGTATCACGGCCAAGGTGATGCGGACAAAGTGGCCCGGTACGAGATCAGTGTCTGCCAGGCGGATGTCGCCCGCGCTCTCCGGGCCGTCATCGGACACCGTGAGCCCGTCCGCCCACAGCGCGCCCGTGGCGTCGCGGATGCGCGCGGCGACCGGTGTGCCCGCCGCGGCGATGGCGCCCTCCATCGGCGTGGTGAGCACAAGCTGTGCAGCGGACTCATCGACGCCCCCCGCGCCGTCCTGCATCCAGACCACGGCAAGCACCGTTGCCCCTGCGTCGAGCAGTTCGATACGCGCGCGCCCGACACCGCTGTCAAGCATGGCGAGCGAGGCATACAGCGCCGGCAGACGAGCAGCGGCGGCACGCGCGGCGAGGTGGGATGGTGACAAGATCACGGATCGACGGTGGGGACGAGGTTGAGTTTGATCACCGGGTCGTAGACGCTGGTGTGGTCGTAGGCAATGACGTGGTACTTAAGGGAGGGGTTGAGGTTTTGCACTTCCCAGTTGCCGTCTTCGTCGGCCCATGTCCACGTAACGGAAGATTCGCTGTTCGGGAATACGTGCCCGTGGGCGTTGCTTACCGCAGAAACAATCTGCACACGGCGCCTGATCGGCACGTCGGGACTTCCGGCGATTTTTGTCGAGCCAAACAACCTCCCAGGGAGTGGTTCGGGCACAATGCGCATGGCGCCGTAAAATCTCATGAGACTACCTCCACGGCCCGGTTACGTCGAACGCAACCGAGCCATACTGGTCGACCGCTCCTACGGAGTAGCCGACAATCCTGCGACCGCTGAATGGCCCGCTCCCGTCGAACGGTTCTGTTGCGGTGTTTGCGAACGCGCGGTGCATGGGTTCGAGCAACCCCGGCAAAAACCCCCGGAACACTGCAGTTTGCATGCCATCCGACACGAAAACAGGCTGGCGCAAAACAGCGCCCGCTCCGCTCACCATATTAGTGTTATTTCCAAACGGGCGGGCCCCCTGAACGGACCACTGCACCCCCACTCTGTACCAAGGCTCTGAGCGCGTGGTTTGATTGGCGCGGCGGGCCAGATAAACCCCTAGTGTGCTCGACGGGGTTAAAAACCCGGCATTGAACCCTGGATATACTGTGTTGGGGTAAGTCTCAGACCCCGCAATAATGCAGTTATACCGATCCCCCGGGACAAAGGTTTCAAAGTCGCCAAAGGCCCCCACTGTGGGGTTCGCAGTGTTGTATGTGGCTTGGTAGAAATACACCAGCGACCCGTCCGCAAAAAGCGCCCATCGTTTTGCGATTGCGTCTGCAGCGTTGCTTTTCGCCCACGTAACCCCCTCTACGAGTTGTGCGAAGGTGGGGAAAGGGCCTTCACCTTCTAGGGCGCTCGACATGTTCTCATAGCCTCGCAAGCGCGCGTTGCGACCATTGCTGTCGTTTACCTGCAGGTAAAGTTGCGTACTTGCCGGATCGGCGGACTGGTAGACCCCAATTTGGATGTCGCTAAACGGCTTCAACCACCCGGCAGAGGCGCGTTTGACTGAGGCGCCCGTAACCGTTCCGTCTGCAACGCCGGGACAGTCAAACGTGAAGGACGCGGATTGCGCTTCCCCGATGCGCCGTAACCGGTCACTGAGCGGCGTTCTTTGCCCGCCCGCGCCCACGCGGAACAATCCCTCCCACATTCATCAGGGAGGAGCCGGCAGTGACCAGGGCGACAGCGACCAACAACAAGTGGCGGCGGCGTAGCCGCCAGGAGTGGGAAACCGTCTTTGCGCGGTTTGCCGCGAGCGGCCTGGGGATCGAGCCGTTCTGCGCCCGCGAGGGGCTCAGCGAGTCGAGCTTCCGGCGCTGGCGTAGCCTGCTGGGCGAGCCGAGTACGCAGCCTGCCGCGCTGGCGATGGAGGCCACTGGCTTCGTCGACGCCGGCACGCTCAAACTCGGCGGCACGGGTCGCCTCGAACTGCGGCTCGACCTGGGCGACGGCGTGATCCTTCACCTGTCGCGCGGCTGATGTTCTTCCCCGAAGGCGCGGTCCGGGTCCATGTCTATGGCCGCCCGGTCGACATGCGCAAATCCTTCGACGGCCTGTACGCGCTCACACGCCAGGCGCTCGGCTGCGATCCGCTGTCGGGCGAGCTGTTCGTGTTCATCAACCGACGCGGCACGCAGATGAAGGTGCTGTACTGGGATCGCACCGGATTCTGCGTGTGGGCCAAGCGTCTCGAGCAGGGGCGCTTCGTGTCGAACTGGGCGCAGGTCCGCACGCGCCAGATGGACTGGACCGGGCTCAAACTCTTGCTCGAAGGCATCGAGCCGGCCCGCACCAAGCGCCGTTTCCAACTGCCCGCAAACGCCGTGCAACCCGCATGAATGCTGGGTTCTGCGGTAAAATACGCGCCATGCCCGCGCCGCACTGCACCCCCGTTCCGACCCTTGCCGAGGCCGCCCAGTGGGCGCCCGAGCGCATCGTCGAGATGGCGCAGGCGAACGTCGCCTTGCAGCGCGACATGGATGCGATGCGGCTCGAGTTTGCGGCACTCAAGCATCAGCTTGAGTGGTTCCGCCGCCAGCTCTTTGGCCAGAAGAGCGAGAAGCGCGTGGTGTCACCCGACACCACGCAGATGTATCTGGGCGAGTTGCCGATCCCCGACACACAGCCCGATGTCCCCGGCAAGACCGTGGCGGGACACACCCGTCGTGCGTCGCGCACCGACTTCACCCAGAGCAAGGACGACTCGGCGCTGTTCTTCGACGAGACGCGCGTCCCGGTCGAGACGATCACGCTCGCCAACCCCGAGACCGAGGGCCTCACCGCCGAACAGTTCGAGGTGATCGGCGAGAAGGTGAGCCATCGCCTGGCGCAGCGCCCGGGCAGCTACGTGATCCTCAAGTACGTACGCCCGGTCATCAAGCGCCGCGACACGCAGACGATCCACTGCCCGGCGGCCCCCGCCGGGGTGATCGACGGTAGCCGCGCCGACGTGAGCTTCATCGCCGGGCTCATCACCGACAAGTTCTGCTACCACCAGCCGCTGTACCGCCAGCATCAGCGGCTCGGGGACAACGGCATCCGGGTCTCGCGCCCGTGGCTCACGCAGCTCACCCACGCGGCGCTCGCGCTGCTCGAGCCGGTCTTTACGGCCCAGCTCGACTCGATCCGCGCAAGTCGCATCAAGGCGATGGACGAGACCCCGATCAAGGCCGGGCGCGCCGGCCCGGGGAAGATGAAGGGCGGCTACTTCTGGCCGGTGTATGGCGAGCGCGACGAAATCTGCTTCGCCTATCACGAGGGGCGTAGTGGCAAACACATTGCGCAGACCCTGGGGACCGACCCACCGCCCGAGGGGGCGGTGCTGCTCACCGACGGCTACGCGGCCTACGAACGTTACGCACAAAAATGCGGGCTCACGCGCGCGCAATGCTGGGCGCACTCGAGAAGAAAATTCTTCGAGGCCCAGTCGATCGAGCCCGAACGGGCGACGCAGGCATTGGAGATGATCGGCCAGCTCTACGCGGTAGAGCAGCACATCCGTGAGGCACAACTCATCGGCGAGGCACGCCGCGCATACCGGCTCGCCCAGGCCAAGCCGATGGTCGACCGGTTCTTCGACTGGGTCGACGCCCAGTTCGAATCCCAGGGGCTACTGCCGAGCTCACCGCTGACCACTGCCCTGGCCTACGTGCGTGAGCGCCGGGCCGCCCTCGAGGTCTACCTCGCCGACCCCGAGGTGCCGATCGACACCAACCACCTCGAGCGGGCGCTACGCGTAGTGCCGATGGGCCGCCGCAACTGGCTCTTCTGCTGGACCGAGGTCGGCGCGAAATACGTGGGGATCGCGCAGAGCCTGATCGCCACCTGTCGCCTGCACGACATCGACCCCTATGCCTATCTGGTCGATGTGCTCCAGCGCGTCGGCCAGCACCCTGCCGCCGATGTCGCGCAACTCACCCCAAGGCTGTGGAAGCAACACTTCGCGGCCAATCCGCTTCGATCCGATCTCCACCCGCGCTCGAAGTAGGCAAGAACGCCGCTCGGTTACCGCTTACGCTGCAGCAATCTCCGAGGTGGCGCAAACGAAAGAGGGGCTGCGTGTAAAGTTCCACGACAAGCGCGCGGCGCTGGTCGACGTGGGTCGCCATTTAGGAATGTTCAAGGACAAGGTGGAGCACACCGGCAAGGACGGAGGGCCGATCCAGTCGGAGTCTGTCACGAAGGTGGTGATCGTGCCTGCGAAGATCCCCGCGGTCGTGGAGACGAAGCCACTTCAGCGGGACGACCAAGACTGAGATGGGCGCGCAAGAGGAAATCTGGAGGCCGACCGAGCGACAGTCGGCCTTCCTGTCCTGCGACGATTTCGAGGTGCTGTACGGCGGAGCGGCTGGTGGGGGAAAGTCCGATGCGTTGTTGATCGACGCGCTGTGCCTGCAGCACGAGGGGCCGGACAACCCGCACCACCGTGCCATCCTCTTTCGGCGGTCGTTTCCGGAACTGCGCGACCTGATTGACAGGTCGCGGGAAATCTATCCGCTCATTGTGCCTGGGGCGACGTACCACACCGGTGACAAGATCTGGACGTTCCCGAGTGGCGCGAAGATCGAATTCGGCTACCTGCAAAACGACAGCGACCGGTTGAAGTATCGCGGACGGGCCTGGAACTACATCGGCTTCGACGAGCTGACGCTATGGGCCACGCCGGTTTGCTACCTCTACCTGTTCTCGCGCTGCCGCAGCACCGACAAGACGCTGCCGCGCTACATCCGGGCCACAACGAACCCCGATGGGCCGGGGCAGAAGTGGGTGATGGAGCGCTGGGGCATCCAGCAGGATGGACGGGAGACGAACATCCCCGTCGATGTGGTCGATGACGAAGTCGGCGTAATCACGACCCTGCGCCGTCGGTTCATTCCGGCGAGGCTATCCGACAACCCGCACTTGGCTGGCACAGGCTACCGTGAGGCGCTGCTGCAGATGGAGCCCGAAGAGCGCGAAGCGCTGCTGAAAGGGCTGTGGAAAGGCAGCAAGGTCAAGGGGGCTTACTACCTCAACGAGATGCAGAAGCTGAGGGCGAACGGGCGCATTCGCCGCGTGCCGTATCAGCCGGGCGTGCCGGTGAACACCTTCTGGGATCTGGGGCGGAACGACACGACCGCGATCTGGTTTCACCAGTTTGTGGCTGGCGAGCATCGCTTCATCCATGCCTACGAGAACAGCGGCGAGGCGTTGGACCACTATGCGAGCTACCTGCTCAGCCGCGGCTACGTCTATGGAACGCACCATCTCCCGCACGACGCAGGCTATGAGCGGCTGACCAAGGCCACGGAAGATGCCGTGACGTTCGAGCAGATGCTGTCCGAGCTCCTGCCTAGCCATCGGTTCAATGTCATTCCCCGGATCGTGGATGTGAACGTCGGCATTCAGCAGACCCGGATGAAGATGGCCGGCAACGTCTATATCGATGAGACCGAGTGCGCGGACGGCATTGCGGCTCTGGACAACTACAAGAAGCGGTACAGCGAGAAGCTTGACGTGTTCCTGGATGAGCCATTGCACGACCGATATTCGAACTACGCCGATGCGTGGAGGCAGTGGGGGCAGCTCGATCAGCCGGCTGCGCGCGGCAGTTCGCCGAATAGGCGGCGTTCCAGCGGGAGCTGGCGCACGGCCTGAAATGCTGGCTGGCCGAACACAATCGCCCCTGTTTGCAACATCAAGGGGCTGCCATGGCGGTCATGATTGGAGGCGCCAAAGCCTGGAAGGTGCGCCAGCACGGCGACATCGGCGTGTCGTTCCAGTGGATCAACGAAGAGCCGGCGATGGTGCTTTTCCCCGCGCGTCGCTCGATTGCCGGCGCAGGGGCTTACGTAATCTGCCTCTCCGCCGCCTTCCGTTACGCCGACTCGAAAACCGGTGCGCCGACGGAGTACCTGATCCGCCAGGCTGTAGCCGCGGCGTCGCAGCTTGGGTTCGCGCGGACCGATACCTTTGCTGCGCGCAAGATCGCCGGGGTGATCGTCGACAGCCTCCCTGACCTGGTTGCGATGCCGCCTGAGCCGACCGGGCTCAACGCGCAGGAGCAAGCCGCCGTCGGCGAGCTTGCAATCAAGCTGGACGGGCAGACGATCGCCGAGCGTGAGGTCTCTGCCCCGACGATGGACGAGCTGGTGACCCTGCAATGAACGGGTTCGAGAATGTCCGGGCATCGAGCCCGTTCGATGATCCGACTCGGATGGGCGGCACGGCGAAGGTTGTCGCCGCAAAGCCCAAGCGCAGGCATAACCTCGACAGCGAGGAAATGAAGGCGCGCTTCACGAAGCTGCGCGAGTGGTTCGATCAAGAGAGTCAGCGCCAGGCGGCAAACCGCTTTCAGATGGCGCTCGACTGCGACTACTACGACGGCCTGCAGTGGTCCGAAGACGACGCCCAGGTGCTGCTTGACCGAAACCAGGCGCCGCTCGTGTTCAACGAGATCAAGCCGACGATCGACTGGATGATCGGTACCGAGCGCCGCACGCGGATCGACTACAAGGTTCTGGGGCGAGAGAAGAGCGACAACGATTCCGCGCTCGCCAAGACGCAACTCCTGAAGTACCTCGATGACACCAACAAGGCCCGCTTTCATCGGTCGCATGCCTTTGCGGATTCCCTTCGGGCTGGCGTGGGGTGGCTGGAGATCGGCCTTCGCGGCGACCCGACCGAAGAGATGCTGTTTGTGCGTGCCGAGTCGTGGCGCAATATGCTTTACGACAGCAACGACGCCACGCTGGATCTGTCCGAGGCGCGCTACGTGTTCCGCTGGAAGTGGCTCGATCAGGACGTGGCAGAGGCCTACTTCCCTGATCGTAAGCACATCATCCGGCAGGCGGTAACTGATGGCGTGTCGATCACCGCAGAGGACGATGACGAGATCTGGTATCTGGGCGCCCGCGTGACTGCACCCGGCCAGGATTATGCCGGGGCAAGCGTGGGCCGCTACTCGCCGATCGACCATGCCGCGCTTGCATGGTCACGTCGTGCTCGCGTGAAGATGATCGAGTGCTGGTATCGACAGCCTGTGCTGCGTCGCAAGTTCGCCGGCGGGGATCTCGTTGGCGAGGTGTTCGACGGCAAGAACCCGGATCACGTCGAGGCGCTTCAGGCCGGTTACGGGCTCTTCGACAAGCTCGAGATGGAGATTCGCTGCGCCATCTTCACATCGGCCGGGATGGTGTGGGAGGGCGCATCGCCGTTCCGTCACGGCAAGTTCCCGTTCGTGCCGGTGTGGTGCTACCGCCGGCAGCGCGACAACGCGCCCTATGGCGCCATCCGCCAGCTGCGAGACCCGCAGGACGACATGAACAAGCGCCACTCGAAGGCGCAATGGATCCTGTCGACCAACCAGGTCGAGATGGAAGAGGGCGCGGTCGATGACATCGAGGAACTGCGCGCCGAGGTTGCGCGCCCGGACGGCATCATCATCAAGAATCGCGGTCGGGAGCTGAAGATCAACCGCGACGCGCAGCTCGCCGAGGAGCAGCTGCTACTGATGGATCGTGACGCGGCGCACATCCGCAACGCGGCGGGCGTGACCGCAGAGAACCTTGGGCGCGACACGAACGCCAGGAGCGGCAAGGCGATCCTCGCCAAACAGGAGCAAGGCAGCGTTGTCACCGCAGAGGTCTTCGACAACCTCCGCCTGGCGATGCAGCTCGCTGGCGAGATCGAGCTCGCGTGCATCGAGCAGTTCTACTCGGCGCCGAAGGTGATCCGCATCCTGGGCGAGCGCGGTGCGTCGAAGTACGAGCAGATCAACCGGTTCGACCCCGACACCGGCGAGATCCTCAATGACGTGACCGCCTCGCATGCGGACTTTGTCATCAGCGAGCAGGACTACCGATCGTCCCTGCGCGAGGCGATGTTCGAGAGTCTCTTCGACATCGTGGGCCGGCTTGCGCAGATGAATCCGCAGGTGGCGCTCAACCTACTGGACCTCGTAGTCGAGATGGCCGATCTGCCGGGGCGCGACGAGCTCGTGGCGCGGATCCGGAAGATCAACGGCCAGCGCGACCCGGATGCCGACCCCACGCCCGAGGAGACGCAGGCCGACCAGCAAGCTGCAGCACAGCAGGCTGAGGCGAAACAGCTCGAGCTTGATCGCGCACGCGCCGAGCTCGACCAGATCAAGGCTAAGACCCGCGACATCGTTGCAGCGGCGCTGGAGAAGGGCATCAAGGCGGGCTACGCCTCGATGCAGGCCGGACAGGTGATTGCGACCATGCCGGCTGTGGCGCCGATCGCGGATGAGCTGATGCGCGCGTTCGGCTATCAGCCGCCGACGCCCGCTGGCCACGACCCGAATTTCCCTGTTCCCGCCGGCGCGACCGCGCCGCAGGTCGAGTTCCCGACCAACACCAGCCCGATGTTCCCGGCTGCGCCCTCGTCTCCCGGCGTGGGCGCCATGGAGGGCATCGAGACCCAGCGCGCCGACGGCGTGCAGCCCAGCCAGACAGGAGCATGAGAAATGGCGAAGAAAGGAACCAACGTGATGGTCGTATCGAATGACGACTGGCAGGCAAAGAACGATCTCGACACGATGATGGAATACGAGCGCATCTGCAAAGACCCGAAGCGGAAGGCCAAGGTTCAGGCGCTCGCCAAGCAGAAAATGATGGCAATGGCTGCGGTAGTGGCCGAAGCCGACGAAGACTGACCCACACCACGGAGCAAGAGCACCATGCCCAAGCAAGACGATTTTGAAGCCGACGAACTGGCCGGCCTGTCCGATGACGAGCGCGCGGCGCTGGAAGACAGCGACGACGAGGCCGAAATCCTGAAGAACATCGCTGACGACGAAGGCGAAGGCGAGGAATCCGACGACGGACAGGACGACGAAGCGGAAGACGCTGAGGACGAGGGCGAGGACGAGAGCGAAGAAGGCGAGCAGGATACGGGTGAAGAGACCGTCGACGATGCGCCCGCCAAGCCTGCGCCGACCGTTCACAATGAAGCGCCCCCCGAGTTCCAGCCGCAATTCACGGCCGCGGTTCCCGAGGATCTTGCCGCGCGCCTCGAAGGCGTGAATCAGCGCTTCGGCGAGCTGCAGCAGAAGCTGGAGGACGGCGAGATCTCGGTCGCCGACTACGTCGTGCAGAACCAGGCGCTGGTTGATGAGCGCATGGCGCTGAAGTTGGCCGAGGAGCAGGCGAAGTGGGCGGCCAGCCAGAACGCGGCGCAGCGCGAGCAGCGCTGGAAGTGGGAGGTCGAGCGCTTCTATTCCGGGGAATCGGCGGCGATCTACAAGGATCCCATCCTCAAGGCCGCGCTTGATGTGGCCGTTCGCCAGCTCGACGCTGATCCAGCGAATGCCAAGCGCTCCGACGCATGGATTCTGGAGGAGGCCGACCGCCAGGTGCGCGAACGAATGAATCTCGGCTCGACGCAGCGGCAGAGCCGGGATCGCAAGGGCGGCAAGCAGCCCGACCTGTCGAACCTGCCCAAGACGCTGGCCAACCTGCCGGCTGCCGAGCTCTCGGAGACTGGTGCCGACGAGTTCGCCTACTTGGAGAAGCTTGCCGACAAGGATCCGATGGCCTACGAGGCGGCGCTGCGCAAGCTGACACCCGAGCAGGAAGCGCGCTATCTGGGGGTGGCCTGACCGTGAGCATGAAAGTCGACCTCCGCGTGGGCGAGGCGCTGCGCCTCGATGGCGGCCGCATTGTCGTCACGCTGCTGGAGAAGTCGGGCCAGCGGGCGCGCATCAGCGTGGAGGCCGACGATTCGGTGAAGATCCAGTTGCCACGGAGCGCGCAAGTCTGCGGGCTCGACGACGCTCGCGGTGCTGAAAATGCTGGCTGGCACGATATAACCAGCCTGCAGGGCCTGCAGCGTCAGGCCTCGTAGAAACGGGTGCGCAAGAGTGCGCCTTGGATTGAGGTATTTCCAAGGAGATTCTGATGCCTCGTACTGTCGTGGGTGCTGGCGACCCGAAAGCCGTCAAGAAGTACTCCGCCTTCCTGGCGGTCGACACCAGCCGCAAGAGCTATTTCAACAAGAAGTTCATGGGCGTGGGCGAGGAAGCCCAGACGCCCCTGCAGACCCTGCCGCACCTCGAGAACGACGCCGGCGACCAGATCAGCTACGACCTGGTGATGCAGCTCAAGATGAAGCCGGTCCAGGGCGACAACATCCTGCGCGGCAAGGAAGAGGATCTGAAGTTCTACACGGACTCCCTCTACATCGACCAACTGCGCGGCGGCGTGAACACGGGCGGAAAGATGACCCGCAAGCGCACCATTCACGATCTGCGCAAGATCGCCCGGGTGCGCCAGTCGGACTGGTGGGCGCGCCTCTTCGACGAGACCCTGTTCATCTACCTGTCGGGCGCACGCGGGATCAATCCGGACTACATCGAAGACACCGACTTCGCCGGCTACGCGGGCAACCCGCTGACCGCTCCGGACGCGCAGCACCTGATGTACGGCGGTGACGCGAACAGCAAGGGCTCGCTCGATGCCGGCGACAAGATGTCGCTCAAGCTCATCGACCGAGCCGTGGCGCGCGCCGAGGTCATGGGCGGTGGCACGACCGGCATTCCCGCGATCCAGCCCGTGATGATCGACGGTGAAGAGCACTTCGCGCTCGTCATGCACCCCTGGTGCGAGTTCGACCTGCGTACCGACACCGGTACCGGCGGCTGGCTCGACATCCAGAAGGCGATCGCCACTAGCGATGGGCGCAACAGCCCGATCATGAAGGGCGGCCTGGGCATGCACAACAACGTGATCCTGCACAAGCACAAGGGGGTGATCCGCTTCTCGGACTACGGCGTGGGCACCGTAGCTGCCGCTCGGAACCTGTTCATGGGCCGCCAAGCCGGTGTGGTGGCCTTCGGTTCGCCCGGGACTGGACTGCGCTTCGACTGGAACGAAGAAGTCGAAGACCGCGGCAACCAAGTCGTCATCACCACGGCCAGCATTTTCGGCGTGAAGAAGTCGCGCTTCACGATCGAGGGTAACAGCTACGACTTCGGCGCGATCGCGCTCGACGTCGCGTGCGCGGATCCCAGCTAACCCGGCCCAGACCTGAAGGAGAAACGAGATGGCCCTGAAGCAATCCGCTCACGCCCGTGGCGTGATCCCCACCCCGGTGGCGACTGCCTGCGAAGTGGTCGCCTGCCGCGCGTCTTTCACCCTGACCGGCGACCTGGCCGTCGGCGACATCGTTGAAATGATGAACCTGCCGGCTGGCCACGTGCCGGTCGACGTCCTCTTCGACGGCGATGCGATGGGCGCGGGCACGGTCTCCGTCGGTTTGCTGAACGCCGACAAGAGCGATCTGGATACCGCGGCCTCAGGCGGTGCCGCATGGCTCACCGGCGGTGCAGTGACCACCGCGGCCGGTCTGCGTGCCGATTCGGCGGGTCTGCGCGCCATGTCGCGCTGCGCCCCGAGCCAGTCGGCGAACCGTCCGATCGGCATCAAGATCGCGACCGACACCACCGCGACCAGCGGCACCATCGGTCTGACCCTGCTGTACCGCTCGGCGTAATGCCGTGAGAAGCCCGCCCCTGCGCTGATGCCGGGGCGGGCTTTGTTCGTGCGAGGACACCATGAAAATCCGCTGCATCATCCGCCGGAAAGCGGGCTCCAGCCAGACGATCGAAGGCGTGACGTACCGCTGGAACGACCAGAACGATCACGTCTGCGAGGTCGCCAACGACGCGCACGCCGAGAAGCTCCTCGCGCATCCCGAGAGCTGGGTGGCCGAGGGGGCCGTCGAGACAGGCGAGGAGGGCGCGCAGACCGCTGAGAAGCCGACTCGTGGCCGTCGTCGCAAGCAGGAAGCCGAGGCGAGCGAGGAGGGCGCGCAGTAATGCAGCTCGACGAGCTCATTCGGCGCGGCCGGCTCGTGACGCATGACTCTGTCGTGCCGTACTTCGCCGCCGACGACGACTGGCGCGACTGGCTCAACGAGGCGCAGGACGAGGCCGCGATCCGCGGACGCTTGATCGAAGACGAGGCCATCGAGGTCGATGTCGTCGCGGGTGAGCCGCTGGCCGAGTATCCGGCCTACATCTGGGCTGTGCAGCGGGTGTTCTTCGCTGGCCGCCGACTGCAGCTCGTCGATCGCGAGATGTTGGACGCCGCGGAGGGCGAGCAGTGGGAGTCAGCGACCGGGCAGCCGATCGCCTGCTACGAGGTCTCCGGGAAGCTGCGCCTCTACCCGATCCCGGACTCGAGCGGCACTGCGCGCGTTGCGGGCTTCTGTGTGCCACGCCATCCGATGGCGGCAGGCTCCGACGAGCCCGGCCTGCCGGCGCGCACGCACCTGAAGCTCCTGAACTTCGCGCTCTCCCAGTACTACAGCCGCCAGGATGCCGACTCGTTCGACCCGAACAAGGCGGCGCAGTACGCAGCGGCGTTCGAGGCCGACTTCGGCCCGCTGGTCGACGAGAAAGCCATGCGCAGGAAGCGCATCAACGTGCGGCGCTTCGTCGCAGGAGCGTGGTTCTGATGCCTGAATCTGACATCAACGTCGTCATCACCCGCCTGGGGCTCCTCTCGGACGACGTCGGCGAGCTGAAGGAGACATTGCGCCAGATCGCCAGTGCGGTGACGCGCCTCGCTCTCGTGGAAGAGCGCCAGTCGCAGACCAATGAGGCGCTGGGCCGCGCCTTCAAGCAGATCGACAAGATCGACGGCAAGCTGACCTCCATAGAGCAGCGCGTTGCCGCGATCGAAAAGGAGATGCCGGGCCAGCGGCAAACCTCCTCGTGGGTCGTTGCATTCGTGCTTGCGAGCGCTGCGACGGCGTTCATGTTCATTGCGCACAAGGCAGGGCTTAAGTGATGACCAAGCAGCTTCCCCGCGGTATCCGCAACAACAACCCGGGCAACGTCGAGCGCGGCAAGGACCGCTGGCTGGGCATGAGCGCTGACCAGTCGGCCGACACGCGATTCCTCGTCTTCGATACCCCCGAGGCTGGCATCCGTGCGCTTATGCGGATTCTCATCAACTACCAGGAGCGGCACGACATCAAGACGCTGCGCGATGCGATCAACCGCTGGGCGCCACCGGGCGAGAACAACAGCAGCGCCTACGTGCAACACGTCTCTCGTTTGACGGGGCTCGACCCGGACGAGCCGCTGGACTTCCTCGACCGGGAGATCAACATTGCGCTGGCCCGCGCCATCGTGCGACACGAGAACGGCGAGCCTACGGTGTACGGCCGTAAGGAATGGTACGGCGACGACGTGTTCGACCGTGCCGCGGTGATGGCTGGCTTCGAACCGACGTCGAAACCCCTCGTGAAGTCGCGCACCGTCGCTGGTGCCGTCATCGCCGCCGCGGGCGCAGCAGTAGGCGTCGCAGTCGGCGCGCCGGAGACGGCCGAGGTCGCCGCAGGGCTGCCGATCACTGCCGAGGATGTGACGGTTATCGCGGGCGTGCTGACCCCGCTGCTGGGCGTCTCGATCCTTCAGTACCTGTCGCCGATCGCCACCCTGGCCGGCGTGGCGCTGACTATCTACGCGCGGTGGGACGACGCCCGGAGAAAGCTGCGGTGAGCTACCAGGAACTCCCGATGTCCTGTCGTCAGTGCGCGCATCGACACAGTCAGTACATCTACCCGGACTGGTCTCACAAGTGCCTCAAAGTCAAACCGATGGTTGAGGTGTGCGCGTGGAAAACCGCCCGACACCCCAACTTCGAGGAGCAACACCGTGCCGGCGTCCGTGACGAAACTTGACGACTGGAAGGCTTCGCGCACGCGCCCAGCGGTAATCGACTACTGCCGCTGGAACGAAGCGGTCGAAGCGGCACTAAGGGCCAACGTCGATGCGGCTTTTACGCTGACCTTCCTCTGGCCGCGCATCCTGCTGCGCACGTATTTCGGAATGTGAGGGAAAGTAAATGGAACGACGGAATGATTACGGAATCAACACGCAGTTTGAGCGAGATACGCTGCGCATTGGTGAGATTATCCTCGGGGACGGTGAGCGACAACTCGTTACCGCCACAAGGGGCCCGGGCGGGAGGATTGTGAAATCAATCGGACTCCCGCGGCCGGAGATGGGCGTCGGCGCTGTGATTTACGCACAACGCCAGCATCCTGGCTATCTGCCCGCCAACGGCGCGGTTTATACGCGCGCCGCGTACCCCGAGCTGCGCGAGGCAATCGGGACGGTGCCAGACGGCATCGGGACGTGGTCCGCCCGCACGCCCGCGGCGGACTTGCAGTGGAACAGCGTTGCATGGTCGCCCGCGTTGGGTTTGTTTTGTGCGGTCGCAGCAAACGGCACAAACAACGGCGTCATGACGAGCCCGGATGGGATCACCTGGACTGCGCGCACACCCACGGCGAACAATGCGTGGCGCGATGTCGTTTGGGCGCCCGAGCTGGGCTTGTTTTGCGCGGTAGCGAGTTCGGGCACCGGCAACCGTGTGATGACCAGCCCGGACGGCATAAATTGGACCGCCCGCAACGGCTCGACAGAGAGCGCGTGGTTTGCGATCACGTGGTCGCCCGCGCGGAGACTGTTTTGCGCTGTAGCCGCATCGGGCACTACCAGCCGCCTGATGACCAGCCCGGACGGCATAAATTGGACGGCGAGCACTGCGGGGCTCGCCAACGAGTGGCGGGACGTCGCATGGTCGCCCGAGTTGGGCTTGTTCTGCGCAGTGGCCAGCACGGGCACCGGCAACCGCGTCATGACGAGCCCGGACGGCGTAAACTGGACCGCCCGAGCCAGCGCAGCAGACAATGAGTGGCGCGGCATTGTCTGGGCGCCCGCTCTGGGGTTATTTTGTGCGGTGGCGTCCACGGGCACAAACCGCGTCATGACGAGCCCGGACGGCGTAAACTGGACCGCCCTACTGAGTGCGGCCGAGAACCAATGGCGTTGTATCGAGTGGTCACCGGAGCTGGGGTTGTTTTGTGCTGTAGCCAGTACAGGTACAGGTAACGGCGTGATGACCAGCCCGGACGGGCTCAATTGGCTCGTCCGCACGCCCGCGGCAAATAACCAGTGGTTCGGCATCGCGTGGTCGCCCGCGTTGGGGCGGTTCTGCGCAGTGGCCAGCACGGGCACCGGCAACGGCGTGATGACGTGCTCGCCGGCTGCAACGTATAACGCGGCCACGCAATTCAAACTGCCCGATCTGCCCGCGGCGATCAGCGGACACGCGCGCCCCTTCATCTACGCAGGACGCTGACATCATGCAGACCATTATCCAGACTGATTCCGCGCTCGTGTGGACCGGCGCAGTGGCAGAAATCGAAGACCACGCAGGCATCCCAGAGGGGTGGGTTGCTGTCCCCGATGCGCCCGCGCCGGGCGAGGGCGAGTACGCTATGGTCGTGGGCAACGGCCGGGTTGAGGTGCTCAGTGGTCCGCGCCCGTCGCCGTATGTCGAAAAAGTCACTCGCAGGCAGTTTTTGCAGGGGCTGACTCGGTTGGGTTTGCGCGGGCCGGTTTCCGCTTGGCGCGCGGGGCTCGATCCCGCCGACCCCGCGGAGCAGGATTTGATCGACTGGTACGACGCGAGCCTGCATTTCGAGCGCGCAAATCCGCATCTGATTGCGATGTCCGGTACGTTCGGCCTGGCCGCCGCGCAGGTCGATGCGGCGTTTGCAATGATGTCGGAGCTGTGACGTGTCGCTCGTCCAGCTCGCGGCGTATCGCCCGCATCGCTGGTCGGATATCGGCGGGCGCATCATCGCGGCCTGGACGCGCGGCCCGTATTCGCACTGCGAGATCATCATCGACGGACTGTGCTACTCGTCGAGCATTCGAGATGGGGGTGTGCGAGTAAAACGCATCGAGACGTCTGCGCCGCACTGGACTGTCACCCCCGTCCCGTGGGCCGACGCGCGCCACGCGCTGGCTGTCTATCGCAGCATGCAGGGGCTCCCCTACGGCTGGGATGACCTATTCGCGCAGCATGTGCTGCGGCTGCCGATCACAGGCCGCGGGGTCCTCTGCTCGGAGTTGTGCGCAGCAATGCTCGGGCTACCGAGGCCGGAGTCGTATCACCCCAACGGGCTCGTGGAGTACGTCCATGCTCGAGCTGCACTTACGATATAATCCACTCACGCGTGACGGCGATTGATCGGAGTGCGGCGGCGGAACGTCCGCTACAATGTTTTTGGAGCATTTGCTCCGAAGGAGCGACCAAAGTGACGGCTGTGACGATCCCGAGGCGAGAGCTTGAGTGGCTGATGGACTGTAGCGAAATCCAAATGGGCGACGGCGATACGGCTCGCGCCATCGCCGAGCGATGGCTCGACGGGAGGTCTGCGATCGACATCATCAATGCCCAACAACGACGGATGGGCTATCAAGAGTTATCGGCTGACGATAGCAGCCGAATCTGACCCGGCGGGCTGCGGCACGGCCATGTCGGGCCTCTCGGCGAGCGGCACCGTGGCGCCGACCCACTTCATAAGCTCCGACCTGATCTAATCCCCCTCGCGCGCCGACTCCCCACCAAGCGCCCGTCAAGCCATGAACTTCATCGCATCCACACTCGGCCGGTTCTTTCCGAAACATCGGACGCTGGCCGAGTGGGCGAAGACATACTCGCTGGTCGTGCAGGCCAAGCCCATTCAGGCCAAGACGAAGCAGAACCGGGCAAGCCATATTCGGCGCATCGTGAATCAGCTCGGGGACCGGCGCATTGGATCGCTACGCGCGCACGACTTCGCGGCATACATCAACGAGATCGCAGCGAAGCACCCTCATCTCGCCCGGAGGATGTTGATTGAGGCGCGAGACATGCTGCGTGAGGCCGTGGCTTACGGTTGGATCGACAGAGATCCGACTCTTGGCGTCAAGACCCCACGCGTGAAAGTGGCGCGCGCTCGACTTACGCTTGCACAGTGGCAGGCCATGTACCGCTGGTCTGTCGAACACCAGCCGCCGTGGGTGCCACATATGCTGGCTCTAGCTCTCGTCACCGGGCAGCGCAGGGGAGATCTGCGCAAGATGAAGTTCTCTGACGTGTGGGCGGGGCTGCTGCACGTCGTCCAGCAGAAGACGGGGGAGCGCATCGCAATCCCATTGTCGTTGCGCCTGGGCGCGCTGGATCTGTCCGTCGGCGAGGTTGTTGACGCATGCCGCAGCTACGCACCTCTCGTGGATACAGACGAAGCTCTGCTGTTGCGCAAGACGACTGGCGCAGCCCCAGTAGGGGCAAGCATGAGTTGGCGTTTCGAACAAGCGAGGGAGTGCGCCCTGGGTGCTCACGACGACGCGGACAGTAGTCCGGCCAGCTTGCATGAATGCCGCTCCCTCTCGGCGAGGCTATATGACGCTCAAGGGATCGCTGACATCCAGACGTTGCTTGGCCATACCGATGCAGCAATGACCGCGCTGTACAAAGACGACAGAGGGCTGGATCGGCGCAGCGGAAAGTGGCGCGAGGTGGCTGTTTGAGGGGCCTGAACAGCCGCATCAGGACGCGGTGCTGACTCGCACTCTACACTGCGCGGAGCACTGAGACCTCTATGACTGCAAAGCCCACAGCCCCTCTCGGCCCCTTCGCCGGCATGAACAACCGTCTGCCCGATCACGCGCTCAACATTGTCGAGCGTGGTCGGAAGGTTGGCGACTACCTGCGCAACGCGGTGAATGTGGATCTGACGGACGCAGGCACGCTGCAACGCCGTAAAGGTTCGACGCGCGTACATCCGGGGTCGGACTGTCACAGCTTGTGGTCGGAGGGCGGTAAGGCGTTTTTTGTCGACGGTGGCGCGATCAAAGCGCTGCCATCAGGCAACACCGTGCGGTCTGGCCTGGCGTACGGCAGGCCCGTGTCGTGGTGCCGCTTGCCAGACGACAAAGTGGCCTGGTCGAACGGCGCGGAGCTCGGCGTCATCGAACGGGGCGTGAGCGCAGCGCCGCCGGTCACGCCGAATCCGGCACCGACGGTCACGACCTCTGCCGGAGGCTCGCTTCGTGCAGGCAGCTACCAGATTGCGGTCACGGCGTTGGACACGGAAGGGCGTGAGTCCGGCGCTACTTGGCCCGTGCAGGTTCAGGCGCCCGAGAACGGTCGAATCGAGGTGTCTGGCCTCCCTGGTACACCAGTGAACATCTACGTGTCCCCGCTCAACGGGGACACGCTGTATCACGCGATAACGACCAGCGCCTCGAGCTTCGTGTTTCCGCTGATACCCGCGCTGGGTCGCCAGCTCGACACGATCGGCCTCGTGCCGCTGCCGCCCGGAAGGATCGTGCGGTATTACAACGGGCGCCTGCTGACTGCAGACGCGAATCAGCTCTGCTACTCCGAGCCGTACGCACACTGGCTCTACAACCCGTTGCGTAACCGTATTCCGATTGAGGGCCTGACGCTGGTCGAACCCGTCGATGGTGGGCTGTACTTGGCGACCGCAGACAAGACGTGGTGGTTGTCGGGCGCCGATGTGGATCAGCCGGAGCGCCTGGTCGAGATCCTGCCCTATGGCGCGGTGCTCGGGTCATCGGCCCGGTCGGACAACAGCACAAGCGTCATGTGGTTCAGCGCGCGAGGCCTCGTAGTTGGAGGGGCTCAGGGGCAGGTCAAAAATCTCCAGGAGGACGCACTTGCGGTTCGTCCTGGGCGAAAAGGCGCAGCACTGCTGCGCGAAGAAGACGGGATGCGACAAGTGATCTCGTCTGTGTTCGGCGCCGAAGATACGCGCGCCGCAGCAAGGAGTTTCATGGTGGCAGAGATCGTGCGAAAGGAGAGCATGCTGTGATCGATCCGACGAAAGTTGGCTTCACATATCGACTCGACGTGCTCGACCGGCGTACCGGCGAGGTGTTGAGTTCGGAAACCGTCCACAACTTGATGCCCGAAACCGGCATTCATCATGCCCTGGATGTGCTGCTGAACGGTGCGTCTCAGGTCACTCAGTGGTACCTGCTGCCCTTCGGGAACAACTACACCCCTCAACCCTCGGACACCGCCGCGACGTTCCCGGCTTTGGCGGGCGAGATCACGACGTATGCAGGCGCGACCCGCCCTGCGGTCGTAACCGGCGCCGCGTCTGGCGGTACCGTCACGAACGACGCCAATCGCGTGGAGCTGAACTTCCCGGCGGTTACGACGGTGCAGGGTGCCGCGCTCATCTCGACGCCGACCAAGGGCGCGGCTGCTGGCATCTTGCTGTCGGCCGTGAAGTTCGCATCTCCGAAAGTCGTGGATCCTGAATCTATCCTGCGCGTGCTCGTTGGTATCGAGTTCGCGTCCCTCTCGTAAAAGGACAAACTCATGACACTGAAGGCTTCTACCGGCCTGCGCAACGCGTTGTTGGCCACCGGTTCGCTCAAAGCCACCCTCGACGGCGGGCGGATCGACATCTACGGCGGGTCCGTTCCGGCAACTGCCGATGCCGCGGTTGGCTCTGCCGTGCTCTTGTGCTCGATCACAGCGAGCGGGACCGGCACTGGCGTCACGTTCAGTGACACGCCTGCGGGGGGCACGCTCTCCAAGGCAAGCGGGGAGGTGTGGTCGGGCGTCAATGCGGCGTCTGGCACGGCAACTTTTTGCCGTCACGTCCTTCTCGCGGACGACGGCACGGAATCTGCGACTGCGCCGCGCCTGCAGGGTACGGTCGGCGTCGCCGGTGCCTTCCTGAACCTCTCGAGTACGACATTGACGGCGGGCGCTCCGCAGTCGATCGACTACTACACCGTGGCCCTGCCGACGCTGTGATCGACATCCACGTACTGACTCACTCCGGCACTCGAGATGATTGGCTGGAGCAGTGTCTGTCCTCGATGCGTGACCAACCTTGCACGGTACATGTCGTGTCGGGCGAGGAGGGTCACATCGGGCAGGGCAGGGCTGCAGGGTTTTCCCTGGGTGAGCACCCGTACGTGGGTTACGTCGATTCAGATGATTACGTTTTGCCAGGGGCGATGGCGGCCTGCTTGAGCGCACTCATTCACCACGCTGCGGTGTGCACGGATGAGATTGCGACGGTCGGCGACGTAGAGGTGGCGCAGCACTCGCTGCATCATCTCTACGTCGCTCGCCGAGAAGCTGTGCTGCCGTTGCTCCCTTCCATCGCCCGGCTGAACCACCACCCAGAAGCGGTGCTCCGATATCACCTTCGTCCAGCACGCGTGAAGATGCTGGGCTACGTGTGGCGGCTGGACGGCACACAGAGCCGGCTGAAAATCCGCAAGGATTTGACCACCGAAGCCCGGGTATTGCGGGAACTTCGACGCGCGGAGATGCAGTAATGCCCACCATCGTCCACAACCCGAGTCAGTATTTCGGAGCCTTTCGAGACACGATCGTCGTGAGAGGGCAGGCCGGGGCCTTCGAGTTTGTACTCCCTCCGACGCCTACTGGGTTTGGCTGCTTCGGTCTGTCCGATGCAGGGTACTTGTGCGTGGGTAGCGGGGCAGAGGGTGGGCCGAACCGTATCGTGGTCACGGACGACTTCGTGACCTACCAGGACACCGCTTCCGTCCTGTACAGCGACTACAACTATGCGGACATGCCCACCTACTCGTTTCAAGGACACGATGGTCTGTACGCGGTGTCGCCGTGGGGGCGTGCCTACAAGGCCACCGACGGGCGAACCTTCTCTCTGGTGTCGGACGAGTTTGATCGCCTTGCGTATTGCAACGGGATCTACCTGATCGACAGCGACTACACGCTCAAGGTATCCACAGATGCGGCGTCCTGGGTAACCGTGTCGCCCGAACCAGGCCAACACGTTGCGACGTTTCGAAACGGGACCGAGACTGGTGTTGTCACCTACGGAGCGGCTTGGTCTGTCTCTTCGTCGGGTGCGGCGATCAAGATCGCAGACAAGCCTCTGGAAGCTGGGGACATCCGGCTGGGGTTCTATTCCACGGCCAACCTCGACCACACGTATGTTCTGGCTGACCCAGACCCCGACTTTGATCCTCCTCTCCCTGCAGGGCTGCGCCTATACCGCGTCGATAGTGCAGGGTTCACATTGGCTCACGTTATAGACGGGCTTTCACTAGCCTCTGGTCCAGCCTACTACGTGGATGGCTTTCTCTACCTTTCCGTGTTCAACAGCGAGTGGGTGCCCTGGATCTACGAGATTGACCCGGTCTCTGGCACAGCCAACCCGGTGCTGGAAATCACGGCCTACCTCGGCGGGACAGCGTCATTCATGGTGCTGCCGGGAGGGGAGATTCCCGTTCAGCTCTTCTGGACCAGCTTCAATCTGACATATGAAATACCCTAAGCTGTGGAACGGCACATCCCCTCTCGGCGAGGCGCTGGTTCGCTCTCTGCAGCGGGTTCGCTCGCCGTTCCTCAGCGCGAAGGCTGGGGATGTTCACGCGAACAAGATGGGTGGCCGGTCGGAGGTGTTTCAGGGAGACGAGCAAGAGTTGTTCTCCTCTGGGACCGTTGTTCGTACGAAAGAGGGGGTTGAGGTTGTTGCGGACCTCATGAGGGGGTTGAAACTGAAAGACGTCGTAGCTACGCCCGCCCGTCGCATAGTCGGATGGCACGTAGGTAGGAATCGATTCTTGCAGAGCGCTACATGGAATATTCAACAATCTGATGTCAACGGCCTTCGGCTGTTCGAGATGGGGGCACTGCTCCGCTTCAGAAAAGGTCGCGGATCTTCGCCTTACGTCGATGCCACGGCCCAAGGCGTCGTCGCTGTCCCAACGGGGTGGGCTACCGAGCACCCTGGCTTTGGCTTGGACTTTTTCGGGTTTGACCACGATGGTGGTAGTAGAGGGGCGTTCATGTTTACGTGGCCCCACTCAACCGCTCGAGACCCATTGAACAACCCGGTTGTTCGCCCAGCTATTCGTATCGTCAACTTCGACACGGAAGCCGCAGAGGTGGAGGCGTTCCTACCGCGAGAGTCATCAACAGCGCAAAGCCAGTTCATAGTCCCTGCGTTCACATCGGTGACACCCCGTCGAAAAGTAGCGCTCGTGGCATCGTATGCATTCACAAGGGTCGAGCCGACCGTAGCTGTAGATGCCCAGGCTTTCATGTACGTGAGTGACGACGAAGGGCAGAGCTGGACAATAGTAGAGGTATTGTCCCTGTTTGCAGACAAGTTGGCAGACAATGCGACTGCACGAGTTGGCGAAGATGCTAGGTATGCAGAGCCGATTAACCATTCGATCCGTGGCTTGGCGGATGCAGATTGGCTGGTGTTTACTCCGCAGCATTTTGTAGCGTTGGTGGTAATTTTTACAGGAAACAGCGCTAGGTGGGTGCCCGACTGGCTACACCTAGCCTTGCGTACGACAGACGCGGGCGATACGTGGACGGCACATGTGATGCCACCTATTCCTGGGCTCCCAGACGCTCCTGCCGTCGTGCAACCCAACAGCTGTGTGGTGCTAGGCGGACTTCGTGCCATAGCTAAGCGGCGCCCATTCGGACGGGGCAGCGTTGCAGGCATGACCCCGAATGCATCGTTCGTCCGCACAGAGGACGGGGGGATTTCATGGTCTGTTATCTCCCCCACTGGGCTGCCGTCCCTGCAAGTGCACGACCTTGGAGAGTTCACTGTCACGCGCCCGTATGTAAATGCCGCGGACCAAGGGGAAATACTGATCACTGCTTGGGACGAAGGGCGCAAGGCGTACACGATCTATCGGTCTGTGGACTCAGGGGAATCTTGGCTTTTTAAGGCATCTCTTGGTAAATCAAACAGACGGGAAGGCCGGCTCGACGAGATAGGTAGCGTGCAAGACAACGAGGCGTTGCCCGTGAGCTTCAACGGCGTTCGGTGGGTCGGACCTGCAAAGCGCCCTCGCCCAGCGAGTGAAGTAGCGCCGTGGCGGTATGACGCCGAAAGGGAGGCATGATGGGCAACACACTTCACAAGGTCTCGCGGCGGCGCTACGTACCCGGCACACCAGGCGTGCCCGCCTATGCCGGGCAACCGTATATCCCCGCCGGCTACGTCGTCGTGTCCGAGCGGGTCTGCACGCGCAGTGCGGACGAAGGCGCGGCCCTCGCCGCTGGCTGGACACGAGAGTATGTCGTATCTGGGGGGTTGTCTTCAGGCAGCGGCACAGGGCGGTGGATCTGGGTGTCTCCGTCGGGTGCTACAAGCGTTCAGATTCCATACACCTACTCATGCCGGACGTACTCGTACACTGTGTTCCGGCCGGGGCAGCCATTCATCCCACCGAGAGCAGCGATTCCGCCGACGGCGGCGCACATCACGGAGGACTTCCAGCTCGGCTGGACCGGTCGTGCGCGATCCCGCAAGACGGTCATCGGTGGGGTCCGCACCTCGTTCCAAGTGTCGAGGTCGGCTGTCGGGGCAGTGGTTGGGTTGAACACAGGCTACTCCCCGACCGGGTACCGGGATATCCGGTTCGCTTTCTACCTGAGCAACGGGATCGCACGCGTGATGCAGCGCGGCGAGGTCGTGCATACGATCGGTGCCTACGTAGAAGGGGCTGTGTTCCGCATCGACCGTGCAGCGGGCAAGGTTCGTTACTACATCAACGACACGTTGGTCTACGAGAGCTCGAACAGCGCTGAGCCGATGCACCTGGACGCCGCGCTCTACTCAGCCGGCGACACGGTCGACAACCCATCTCTGACAGCGCTGACCGAAGGGGGCGGGGCGTTCCTACCCCTGTCAGGCATTGCATCGAACTACTTGCTGAGTGCAGCGCAAGGAGCGCTGTCGGCATTGACCGGCTCGGCCGGTGTAGCCAACAGCGCGTACGGTTCGCTTGCGGCCTTCACGGGTCTGGCATCCAATTATGCCTATGCGTCTGCACAAGGGAGCCTGAGCCCTCTCGAGGGTATCGCTGATGCAGGAGACCTGGTGCCGAGCTACGCGCTGGCAGACGGGGTCGTGTCGATGCTGACCGGCAGCGCGACCGGCCAGACCGGGACCGTTGGCACTGGAGAGGGCGCCCTTTTGGGGCTGCTGGGTCAGGCATCCGATCGCCCGTACGGTGCGGCCAGCGGCGTTTTGCAGCCTCTTCGCGGATTTGCGGACGGGCAGGAGGGTGCGGATAGCGCATCGATGTACGAAGCGGTCCGAGTAAAGGCTTCGGCGCGCGCACCTCTGGTCATCGGGGTGTCGGTTTCGTCCAACATGCGAGCGGTCACGGTCCTGGTGATTGCCAAACAGACGGACGCATCTGCGCTGTCGTTTGCGACGGTGCTCACAACACTGGCCAGTTCATCCACCCACGCGGCGACGGTGTGGACCGTACTCGGAGGTGGGCACATAGACGCAGACTCGGGGCCCCCTTCTGATGTGTGGGTGACCAACATGGGGTCTGGAGGCTCGACCCGGTACGAGGGGTTCTCGTTCAACAGCTTTGCCAAGATCGGTCAGGATTACTACGGTTGCCGAGACGACGGGGTGTATCTCCTTGAGGGGGATACCGACGCCGGAGAGGCGATCCAGGCGATGGTGAGCTTTGGGAAGCAGGACTTCGGCACCTCGGTGCGCAAGCGCATCACGAATGCGTACGTCGGTGTGAGCGGAGAGGGGAAACTGTTCTTGAAGGTGTTGGCGGACGGGGCAGAGTATGTGTATGCCGCGCGCAATTACGACGAGCGTTTGCAAATGCAGCGCATCGACACCGGTAAAGGTTTGTGCATGAGCTGGCTGGAGTTTGAGCTGTACAACGCAGACGGGGAGGACTTCGAGCTGGCGTCCGTCGAGTTCGCGGTCATACCCACGTCGAGGAGGATTTAACAATGAGCGCAGAGGCTTTTGTCGGGCAGGTAATCAGTCAGGCGCTGGCGGTAGCCGCCCAGAAGTCGAATGAAGCGTCGAGCTTCGCAAACCAGGCGGTGTCTGCATCGTCGGGCTTCGCGTCGTTCTCGCCACAGTCGATCGTCTTCAACCCCGGCAACATTGAGCCGGTCGTGTCGATTCCCCGGTCAGCCGCGGGCGTGGATAGTGCGCTGTACAACTCGACGTACGGCCAGGTCGTAGGAGACTTGACCGCCAAGTTCAGCCAGTTCTTCACTGACTACTTTCCGAACGAGTGCGATTACCTGACCGCAGCCCAGCGCAGCCTGTGCGACATGCTCAACGGCGGGCGAGCGATCCCGCTGCACGTCGAAGATCAGATCTGGCAGCGGGACCGCTCGCGGGTGCTGAACGAAGTTGGCCGAGTGCAGCAGGAGATCATAGCGGGGTCCGCTGCACGAGGCTTCCCGCTGCCGAGCGGTGCGGCGCAGCACGCGATGCATATGGCCCAGCAAGACGCACAAAACAAGATCGCGCAACAGTCGCGCGACGTCGCAATTAAGCACGTCGATATTCTCATCGACAACATCAAGTTCGCCGTGCAGAACGCGCTGGACTATCGAATCAAAGGGATCCAGGCGGCAGGGGATTACATCAAGACCATCGCTCTCGGCCCTGAACTTGCGACGCGGCTGGCTACCTCCGCGGCAGGCGCGCAGGCGCAGCTCATCAGCGCAGCAAGCCAGTATTACCGCAATCGTATCTCCGTCGAGGAGCTCAAGTTGGAGGTCGCAAAGTTCAACGCGGACGCTCGCAACGACGTAGGGATGAACGACGTTCGGGAGTTCTCGAATCGGCTGCGAGCGAGAGCGGAAACATTGGCCGCGGCAGCCCGTGCGGCAGGGGACCAAGCTGCGGCAGCACTCAACGCCGTGCACGCGTCTGCGCAGGTTGCGGTGCAAGGGGAGGCGAATTGATGCTGGCTGGCTGCCTATCATCGCGGCAATAACACCGAAGGATTCGAGATGGCGACAAACACTGATGAACTGCGCCGGCGACTGCCTGACCGGGCGTCCGGGATGGGCAGCTACGCTCCTTCCCAGCTAGGGCAGCCTGAGCCGGCGCAGCGCAATCCGACGCCGATGACAGACAGGGTGACGGGCGCGCTAAAGCACGCATTCCTGTACAACTCGGACGCCGACGCGATTCGGCAGCGCAACGCGGCGCCGGCCGCACCCGCCCGCCCGCCTGTCGCACCCGCCCGCCCGCCTGTCGCATCCGTTCCCGGTGGCGTGACTGAGCGATTGCCAACAGTGCCTGACGTTCCGCAGATCGGCCAGACGCCAGCGTTCCGGCGCTCGGTCTTCGGTCCTGCCATCCAGAATCAAGGCCAAACGTCCGGTGATCGCGTGACGGACATGGGGTATGCGACGCGCTCGGTTCAGGGGGCTCCTGGCGTGACGCGCATCGACGGACGCGGGCGCACTATCTACACCGACGACCTGGCCAACACGGCCGATTGGATCGAGGGGGGCATGCGGCCAGGGGTAAACACGCTGCCAGCGCAAGGCGGTGCGCAGGGTGCTCCGAGTTCGCTGGCGCAAGAGCTCTCCTCGCGTGCCGACCGCATGCGCGCACTGCGCGAGGAGAGTACGGCCCTGCGCGACAACTTGAACTTCAACGCAGGCGGTGCGCTTTCCCGCCAGAAGACGCAGGACGAGATCACGCGCGACATGCTGACCGGGCAGAGTCGGAGCGGGCGTCAAGCGGCCGTGCAGTTGATGGAGGATCAGCAGCGCGCAGGCATCGAGCGCCAGCGCACGGCAATCGATCAGCAGCGCGCGGATGCTGACCGGATGACCGCGGAAGCATCGGTCAACGTCAGCCGCGCCGAGCTCGATCAGCAGCGTCGCATCCGTGGCCTGCAGGATCGCCTCATCGACGAACAAGACCCCGGTAAGCGTGCTCAGTTTGAGCGGACCCTTGGCATTCTCTCTGGGCGCGATGCGAGCAGCGGCCGTGATCGTTTTATCACCGTGCAGGGCGGACAGGTTTCCACGCCCGACGGCATGGGGGTTATGACCGCGCCAAGCCGCGTCTTCGACACTCAGACGCAGCGGTATGTGGATGTGCCGCCGGCCGCGCAAGGGGATGCGCGCCAGCAGGAAGGCGCGATGCTGCGCGGGAAGGATGGCCGAATGTACCAGGTCAAGGGTGGCGTCCCAGTTCCAATCCAGTAGCCTCAGCTGACCGCGCACGGGCTTTTACTGACTGCCAAGCCATCATCGTGCCTGTTTGAGTCAAGGGGCTGGATGGCATGGCAACGATTTGGGATGAGTTTGAGCTTGTGCAGACGCCTGCGCCTGCTGCGCAACAGTCAGGCGAGCGAATCGACTGGGATCAGTTCGAGCTCGTAGACGCGAAGGCTGCGCCGAAGCAGAACACCGGCCTCGCGGGCGACCTTGCGACCGACATCAAGCGCGGCGTGCAAAAGCTCCCTGGGGTGCTCACTGGCCTTGCTGACATTCCTGTAGCCGCCGTCACGGGCGAACGCTACGTGTCTCGAGCAGCGGACGCGCTAGGCGAGGCCACGGGTTTCCAGCCGGGCAAGTGGGCGGAAGCCGCTGCCAACGAGTACAGCCCGCGGCGCAAGGCTGGTGCAGAGGCGATTGAGCGCGCGTGGCAGGGCGGCGGCGCTGCGGACATTGCCGGCGCGTACCTTAGCAATCCGGGAAACATTGCCGGACTTGTGGCTGAGTCGTTGCCGTCTATGGTGGCCGGCGGCCTCGTCGGGCGTGCTGCCCTTGCCGGTGCGGCGCGCCTTGCCCCGTCTGCGGCTGCTGCGCCCCTGGCTCCGGTGATTGCCGGCGCAGGCGGCGAAGGTGCGATGATCGCCGGTCAGTCGATGGCGAACATCAGCGAAGACGTAGATGCGCGCCGCGCCGCTGCGGCTTCTGCTGGTGCGGGCCTGGTGGGTGCCGGCCTGGGCGTGGGCGGTGGCATGCTGGCCCGTCGCCTTGGCGTGATCGACCCGGAAACCGCAATCGCCGGAGGTGTCGCGGCTGCCGGCCGCGCGCCGATGGGCTTTACTCGTCGCCTGGCAGGCGGCGCAACGGCTGAAGGTCTGTTCGAGGAAATGCCGCAGAGCGTCGCCGAACAGGCTGCGCAGAACTGGGCAGAGCAGAATCCGATCGGTGAAGGCGTGGCGCGCGCAGCCGTGGAAGGCGGTATTGCTGGCGGTCTGATGGGTGCTGGCGCCAACGTGATGCCAGCCGGCCGCGCGCAGCAAACGCAGCCTCCCGCCATCGACCCGAACACCGGTCCGCTGTCGAGAGCCGCCAGTCTGGCGCAGGCGAACCAGGCTGCCATGACCGAGCGGCAGCGGATTGTCGACGAAGAGGCCGGTACCGGATCGATCGCCAGCGATCCGCATGCTGCTTGGTCCTCGGAGCAGGCGCGGCGCGCCCAAGAGCAAGCCGCTGCCGTTGCTGCCGAACGTGTCAGGGCAGCCGAGCAGGCCGCACAGCAGGATGCGGCTGAGACCGAGATTGCGGGCGCTACCGGTGTCGAAGCGCAGGCCGAGAACCTCGACTTCAATCGCTTCGTCGGCGAGCAGGCGTCGGAGCTCGAGACGCTACGGACACGCGCTGCCGATAGTGACGGACTGGAGCGGGCAGGCGTGCGCACGGACATGCGCACTGCACGTGATCAGTTGATTGCCGAAGGTGCGTTTGAGGCCGATCAGCGGGCGCAGCAGCGCGAGCAGTTCAACGCAGATGCCGTTCCGTTCGAGCGCATCCTGCCGCAGGACTACGACACTCTCAATCCGATCCGCGCAGGTGAAGGAGAGGTGTTGGACCGCGAACGCGCGCCGACGCGTGCTCTTCCTAGCCCTGATCGCGCCGAGTCCCTGCAGGCACCGGAGCCGCGCGAAGCGATCGAATTTCGTCCGCGGCCGAACGAGCCGCTGCGCGCCACGCCGGAGGGTGACGTCGGCACACGCCAGCAGTTCGACGAAATGGCCGATCTGCGCGCCACTCGACGCGAGCAGATGCGCCGCGCACGCGAACAAGCGCGCTTTGTGAGCACCGATGCCGAGGCTCGTGCCGCGCGGACAGTTCCCTACACGGAGCAGACCGCGCAGCGCGAGGCTGAGCGCTTGTCGAACGCTCGGCAGGAGCCCTTCACGGTGGTCCCGCATCCCCGGCGCGGCGATCGCTTCGCCGTGGTCCCGACACGGGCTGTCTCGCTGACCGACCAGGCGGCGACCAGCCAGACATCTGAGCCTGAGCAGCCGGTTCCGCAAACGGAAGCAGTGCGCGAATCGGACGCTGACTTGCCGGACGTGGTGACCGATGACCTTGATCCGGCAGAAGGAGAAGCCAATGGCGCAGTCCCTGGCGGTACCGATGCCGGTATGGTTGAGGCGCGCGCTGAAG
The DNA here is from genome assembly GCF_000310125.2 of Thauera sp. 27. NCBI lineage: Bacteria > Pseudomonadati > Pseudomonadota > Betaproteobacteria > Rhodocyclales > Zoogloeaceae > Thauera > Thauera sp. 27. The sequence continues at coordinate 13,827 of NZ_AMXB01000007.1, read as the reverse complement.
AAGCAGGCGTTGTCGTGGGAGGAGGCGCAGGCGTTGCACCATCACAGCCTGATGTGTCCGCCAACGGCGACATGGAGCCCGCTGCCGGAGCGTTTGTGGCCGGCGGCGCGTCGGCTGAACCTGTTAGAGAGGCCGGCGGAGGGCGGGCTGCAGTAGCCGATGCGGCGCAGGGGCAGAGCGAAGCGGAGATCCCGAGCGCAGCGGATGTTGCTCAGACGGCCGCTGCGGCAACCGAAAGCGACGCGCAGACGACCGAGGGTGGAAATGGAGCGACAGGGGATCAGGGCGCCCGTCAGCCCGAGGCGTTCGTTTCAGCCCCAGATGGCTCCATCGACTTCGGTGAGATCACGCCGGAGATGGCGCAGGCGATGATGCTGTTCAGTCGCGGCGAAGGTGGATCGGGCCTCACCCGCGACGCCATCCGTCAGTCCATCGTTGATCGCTTCCCTGGACTCGCCAAGTCGATTGATGCCATGCTCAAGCGCGGCGACCAAGGAAAGCGCGGTGGCGTGGTTGTGGTCGAGCGCGCGGAAGACCTTGCAGGGACGTTTGCGAGCAAGACCGGGCGCACGATTGACGAGGCGCGCAATGCGCTACAGATGAGCGTCGCCCTGGGCCGCCGCATGGATCAGGCCGGAGTCAGTCGGCTGCGACGCGTTGTCCAGTCATTCGTCGACAACAAGCCGTTCTCTGGAGAGTGGATCAAGTTCGGACCAACGCCCGCGGTTCTCCAAATGGCTGGCGCCCAACCCCTGCCAGTTGAAATGGATCCGAAGAAACTAGCTGATGCAGCCAAGCCAGGAAGGAAGCACAGCCTCTCGGAGGACGCCATCGTAGGCGCTGTTGAGCATCTTGGTGACCCGATTGCGGTTATCGAGTCTCGCACCGAGTCGGGGGCGCTCGTTGTACTGACGGAAGTGCTCGATAAGGGCCGCCCTGTCGTTGTCGCCGTCCATCTAGAGCCTGACGGCATGAAATACTCGCTGAACAAGATTGCCAGCATTCATGCCCGGGACAACATTCTTGGGACAATTGCCGCGACGATCCGTGACGGCAAGAAGGTTCTGTATGTGAACGAACAAAAACGCCAGCAATTTGCATCGGAGACCGGGCTACAGTTGCCCCTAGGTGCATCCGATCTTGCTGGCGTTGGTTACAAGGTACTCAACGAAAATGATCTCGTCAAGCACGAGACATCTTCGCCTGTCAGGTTCAGCGAAGGCGGCGACATTCAAGGCTTCTTCGACCCGAAGTCCGGCCTGACCTTCATGGTGGCGCCGAACCTCACTGCCGAGACGGCGCCGGCCGTGCTGCTGCACGAGGCAACCCATGGCAAGCAGCGCGGCGAGATCGACCGCAAGGCGCTGAAGCTGATCGAGAACCGCAGCACGCGCGCCAAGCCGCTGCGTGACTTCTTGGGGCGCGTGTCGCAGCGCATGGAAGATGCAGGCGAGTCCGGCAATTCAGCGGAGGCCGCATCCTACGTTGTGGAGCAGGCGGTGACCGAAGGTCGCCAGGCTGGCTTCAGTGCGGTGGACGGCAAGTTGCTGAACTGGGTCGACATGAGGCTCGGAAAACCGGTTGGCGACATCGTTCGCGGGTTCGTGGCGATGATCCGCGCGTGGGCGCTTCGCAACGGCTTCAGCTTCACGCCGACCGTGGATGACCTGGTTGCGATCGCACAGGCGAACGTGCGTGCGATGGCTCGCGGTGACGTGGCTGCCAGCGCGGCCGGTGCTGATGGTGGCTTCAGCGTTGCACCCAAGACCGACAGCAAGGCGTTTCGAAACTGGTTCGGCAAGAGCAAGATCCGAAGGGCGGACGGCTCGCCGATCGTGGTGATGCACGGCTCGCCGGCGCGCTTCGACGCTTTCGACAACTCCAAACTGGCCGGAGCTTCTACTCACACCTCAGCAGGCCTTGGCCACTTCTTTACGCGCGGCCAGGCAACGGCGGAGCGGTATGCAGACGGCGGCACGATCTATCGTGGCTACCTGAGGATGGAGCGCCCCTACACGATGCAGCTCGAGGAGGCACAGAGCTTCGAGAGCGTGGAGGATTCCGCCAAGCGCCGGCAGGAGCTGAAGCGTCAGGGGTACGACGGCGTCGCGATGCTCGACGATCAGGGCAAGCTGTGGGCGCTTGTCGCCTTCGAGCCGACCCAGTTCAAGACGACCGACAACGTTGGCTCGTTCAGCCCTGACGATCCGCGGATGCGATTCAGCCGGATGGCACGCTCGCCCTCGACCATCGCCGCGGCGTGGCAGGCGCCGGAGCCGTCGAAGATGGACAGCCTCATCTATACCCTGCAGAACAAGCAGGTCGACCTGAAGCGCGTGGTCGACGCGGTGAAAGCGCAGGTTGGGGAGATCGAGGATCAGTGGAACCCGTACCTGCAGGAGGAGCTGTTCCACGGCCGTAGCGCAAAAGGCGTGCGCGACTTCCTGGCGCATGAGATGCGTCCGCTCCTGACGCAGATGCGGCGCAGCAGCGTGGACATGGGCGAGCTTGAACGCTACCTGCACGCGCGGCACGCCCCTGAGGCGAACGCGCACATTGCCAAGATCAACCCGAACGAGCCTGACCTTCAGGATGGGGGCTCAGGGATGACCAACCAGGAGGCCGCCAGCCACTTGGCAGGCATCGCCCCCGATCGGCGCCGAGTGCTCGATACGCTTGCAAGGCAGGTGGATGCCATCAACGCGAAAACGCGCCAGCTCATGGTCGATTCGGGCCTGGAGACCGCCGAGACGATCCAGGCCTGGGAGGCGGCGTATCAGCACTACGTGCCCCTGCAGCGTGAGGATGTGGAATCTGGCGGACTAGGGGTCGGGCAAGGCTACTCAGTCCGCGGGCCAGCCTCGAAGCGCCGGACTGGGAGCAAGAAGGCGGTCATCGACATCCTGGCCAACATCGCCTTGCAGCGCGAGCGCACGATTGTGCGCGCCGAGAAGAATCGTGTGGCTCAGGCGAACTACGCGCTTGCGATCAAGGCGCCGAACACAGACTTCTGGATGCCGGTCAATCCCGACGAGGCGAAAGCCTACACACCCGCGCAGCAGACCCGCATGGTTGCCGAGCTGGTCGGGATGGGGCTGGACCCAGCCGATGCCGAGAACTTCGTGAAGGAGCCCGTACAGCGCTACGTGGATCCGCGTACCGGCTTGGTTGCAGAACGGATCAACCCAGCGCTGCGCGGCGCAGACAACGTGCTATCCCTGCGGATCGACGGCAAGGACCGGTATGTGTTCTTCAACCGCAAGGATGAGCGCGCACAGCGCATGGTGCATGCGCTGAAGAACCTGGACGCCGACCAGCTGGGGCACGTCTTCGGCGTGCTGGCGAAGCTGACACGCTTCTTCGCTGCGGTGAATACGCAGTGGAACCCCGTCTTCGGTGTGGTGAACCTGACTCGAGACACGCAGGCGGCGCTTCTGCAACTCTCGACCACGCCGATTCGCGGCTCTGAAAAAGCGGTGCTGAAGAACGTGCTGCCGGCGATGCGCGGCATCTACGCGGCGCTGCGTGCCGAACGGGAAGGGGAGGCGCTACCGAACTCGCCGTGGGCGCAGGCTTTCGACGAGTTCCGCAACGAAGGCGGGCAGACTGGTTACCGGGATATGTTCTCGAACAGCCAGGAGCGAGCCGATGCGCTCGCCAAGGAGCTGAACCCCGAAGGCTGGATGGAAAGCCCGCTCGGCAAGGTCTTCACTGCGAACGGCGTGCTGCGCGTGCCGATGGCGCGGGCCCAGAAGATGGCAGGCGGGCTCTTCAACTGGTTGTCCGACTACAACGACACCTTGGAGAATGCAGTGCGCCTCTCGGCCTACATGGAGGCGAAGGCGAAAGGGCTGTCGAATGCGCAGGCAGCCAGCATCGCGAAAAACCTGACGGTGAACTTCAACCGCAAGGGCCAGATCGCCACGCAGGCGGGCGCGCTGTACGCCTTCTTCAACGCTGCGATGCAGGGCACAACCCGGATGCTGCAGACCCTGAAGGGCCCAGCGGGTCGCAAGATCATCCTCGGCGGGCTGACACTGGGGGCACTGCAGGCGGTCACCTTGGCAGCCGCAGGGTTCGATGACGATGAGCCGCCTGAATTTGTGCGCGAGCGCTCGATCGTGGTCCCGCTCGGTGATGGCAAGTACGCATCGATCCCGATGCCGCTCGGCTTCCACGTAATCCCGAGCACGAGCCGCATCCTCACCGAGTGGGCGCTCTCGGGGTTCCGCGACACGACCAAGCGGTTCGGCGACTTCGCTGCGCTCTTCGCGGATACATTCAACCCGATCGGGAACGCAGGCTGGAGCATGCAGACCCTTGCGCCGACGGCGCTCGATCCGCTCGCAGCACTATCCGAAAATCGAGACTGGACCGGTAAGCCGATCGCGCAAGAGGACTTCAACAGCCTGCGACCGACGCCCGGGTTTTCTCGCGCGAAGGATACGGCCAGCGAGATTTCGAAGGCGCTCGCGTACTGGATCAACCTTGCGTCGGGTGGCACCGACTACAAGCCCGGGATCTTTAGCCCGACGCCGGACCAGATCGACTATCTTATCGGCCAGATCACGGGCGGTGTTGGCCGCGAGTACCTGAAGACGGAGCAGACCGCGATGAGCCTCTGGACGGGCGAGGAACTCCCGCCGCACAAGATCCCGCTGCTGGGGCGCTTCTACGGCGATACCTCCGGGCAGTCGAGTGAGGCGACGCGCTTCTACAACAACCTGCGCGAGATCAACCTGCACCGGGCAGAGATCGAGGGGCGCCGGAAGGATGGCGGAGACGTGCAGGGGTACTTGCGGGACAACCCAGCTGCACGCATCGGGATGGCTGGCCCGATACAGGTGGAGGGCCAGGTGCGAAAGCTGCGTGAGGCGAAGCGGATCGCCGTGGAGCAGGGCGATACCGCACGTGTCCGCGTGATCGATGAACAGATCACGATGGCCATGCGTCGATTCAACGAGCGGGTGTCGGCGGCGGCGCAGTGACCATCACCTGGGGTCAGCGAGAACTGCCGGAGCCGTCATGGGTCCGGCCTGTTCTTGGCGCGGCGGTGCTTCGTGATCTCCAGATCGTCCGGTGTGAGTGGGGCCGACATCAGGTCGCGCAGCAGCTTCTCCGGAGAAACGTTTGTACGCTCAGCCTTCCGGCGAAGCCACTCCGCCGCGGGGCCGCTCAGCTTGAGCGTTGAGCCGTCTTCGTCGTCGACCACGTCCGCAAACGGGCGCATCTCTTCGTCGATCTTCTGAAGCACAACCTCTGATACCGCCGCAGCAACCGCGTCGATGAAGGCCTTGCCGCCAAGGCCGTACTTCTCCGCGATCTTCAGCGCGGGGATTTCGGGCTGCTCGAAGCTCGCGGCCAGGCGGGCGGTGATCTCGCTGTTCAGGCTGCGGCCGTTTTCCTTGGCTGCATCGGCCACCCTCGCTTTCAGGTCATCAGGTAGGCGTAGCGGGTACGCCTGGGCTTGGTGTCTATCGCTCATGCCGAGATTGTGGACATCGCTGCGTATCTTTTCAAAAGATTCTTCTTGACATCCACATTGCGTAGATTCTAATCTTCATCCACGTAACGTCGTATCACATCACGTAGGAGCGAAAGAAGCCATGAAGAAAGCGCAGCAAATCAGCCCGACTCCTGTTCGGGTTCCGCCTGACCTGAAGCGCTGGTTGCAGCACAGCGCGATCGAGAACCATCGTTCTTTGAACAGCGAGATCCTTCACCGCCTGGAGAAGTCCCGCATTCACGAAGAAGCAAAGGAGGCACGGCAATGAACCAGCTCATCAAGATCGAGCCCCGCGAGTTGGCAGGCGCTACCGTACAGACCTGCAACGCCCGCGACCTGTGGCAGTTCGTCGAGAGCAGGCAGGAGTTCGCCAACTGGATCAAGGGCCGCATCGAGAAGTATGGCTTCGCCGAGGGCGAGGACTACACGGTTGATAGATTTATCAACGGTCGCGCCACCACCATCGACTACCACCTGACCATCGAGATGGCGAAGGAGCTGGCGATGGTCGAGAACAACGAGAAGGGACGGCAGGTGCGCCGCCTTGGGGGCAATCACGCCCCGCCCTCCTCGCGCGAAGGACGCCGGACACTGAGCCTGCGCGTCGGTGCGGCCCGCGCTTGAGTATTTCGCTCGTCCATCAGCCGCGCAGTCATCTTGACATCTTCGAGCAGCCGAGCCGTGTTCTCGACAAACGCTCTAAGGTCGCTGCCGTCGGGCAAGTCACCCCAACGCGGAAAGGGTTTGTTGATGACGCTGTCGGCAGCCGCTTCGGCCGCATCCGCGGCTATCGCACTGCGTAGATCGGCCGGGACGTTGTTGGCCAGGGTCTTCAGCGAGATCGCGACGATCGAGGCAAGAGCGGATTCGGTTGCGAGTGACTGTTGAGCGTCGCGCAGTCGCGTCTCCAGGTGCGAGATCTTCTCGTGGAGGGCTCCAGCGTCCGCGGGCTGCTCGAGGGTCTGCTGCAGGCGGGCGATGATCTCCGCGTTCATCGAGCGGCCGTTCGCGTGCGCAGCCTCCTTCAGACGGTCTCGCATACCGTCCGGGAAGCGGACGATGTACTTGTCTTCATCTTGACGAGGGCGCGGTCTTTCGGTGGTTCCCATAGGTTTATGGTAATGGCAGAGAGCCATAAAAACAATTGATGGCTATGAGCCATGATTCCGCTTGTGCTATGTGGCTATGAGCCATAATATTCGCTTCATGGCTACTAGCCATGTGACACAGGAGAAATTCATGGTTGCAGCAAGTAAGGAAGCGGACCGCTACATCCTGCGGTTCGAACAGCCCGGCCACCGTTCGCGGCTGAAGGAGATGGCGGCGCGCGAGAAGCGCAGTCTCAACAAGCAACTGCTGATTCTCATCGAAAAGGGAGAAGAGGCGGTGAAGAAGGAAAGGGAGGCCCGGCAATGAACGCCCTCGTCACCATCACCGACGGCCAGGCCGTCACCACGACCTTCGCGATTGCTGAGGGCACCGATGTTGAGCACAAGGCAGTGATCCAGCTCGCCCGCACCTATCTGCCTGATCTGGAAGAGTTCGGAAGGGTCACATTTGAAATGCGACCCTTTGAAACCGCCGGTGGCATCCAGCGTCGCGAGGTCGCAATCCTCAACGAGCAGCAATCCACGCTGCTGCTGACCTACATGCGCAACAGCGACATCGTGCGGGCTTTCAAGAAGCGGCTGGTCAAGGAGTTCTGGCAGATGGCCGAGAGGTTGCGCGGCCAACCGGCCCAATATCCCGCCAGCCTCTCCCGCCTGCAGCTGATCGAACTGGCAATGCAGGCCGAGCAGGAGCGGCTGGACTTGGAGGTGAAGGCGACCGCACTGGAAGAGAAGGTCGCGGAGCAGGCGCCGAAGGTCGAGGCCCTTGACCGGATCACCATTGCCGACGGACGGCTCAACCTGACCAACGCGGCAAAGAATCTCGATGTTCAGCCGCGCCGGCTCACGGAATGGATGATCGAGAACAAGTGGATCTATCGCCGCGTCGGCGGGAGCGGGCTTGTGGCCTATCAGGACAAGATCCAGGCCGGCTACCTCACGCACAAGATCTATGTTGCCACCCGCGATGACGGGTCTGAGAAGACCTGCGAACAGGTGATGGTGCTGCCGAAGGGGCTGGCAAAGCTGTCCATGATGGTTCCGCCGATGAACGGAAAGCGCCCGCCTTCGATTGGAGGCCAGGACTCCAGGCCGCACGCATGACCTACCCCACAAACGGAAGCGCCCCAGCGATAGCAGTCGCTGAGGCGCGGATTGCGAAACCCCTCTAAGCAAAGGAATTCACATGGGAACGTATAGCCTAGAAGTGCCCGAGGCGCAAGCGCCGCGCCGTCAATCGATTCGGCAAATCGCCGCCCATGCGCTGCGCCAGACGAAGCGCTTGGGTGACGGAGATATGGTTCTAACCTGGATTGCCGGTGAGACGATCGGAAAAACGCTGGCCGCAGTCATGATGGGGAGGCTCGTCGAACCGGATCAGGCTCGCTGGGAGATCGACTTCGCCGCGCTAATCGAGTATCTGCTCGATGTTCCGGAGGTCTCGCAGACACCGGATCATCGAGCACGTCGCGCCCTGGTCGCCGAGCTGTGCACGGAGCTCGAGAAGGTCCTTCGCTGGGCGCACGAGCGCAAGATGATTGACCTTCCGCATGATGAGCGAGCGGCGATGACTTGCGCCGTCAAGCAGGCGGGCGGACAGGTGCAAAAGTGGAGGGCTTGGCGCGAGAGCTTTTCAATGGCTTGAGGCCTATCGGAAGAATCCGGAGACGAGCGCCCACAGGGCCGAGAGCGCCATGCATGCCCACACGAGGGCGAGCAGGGTCTTAATGCCTTCCCACGGCAGATAGATGATCAGCGCGAAGAAGCCAATGAAGAGCAGTGTGAGGAGGAAGAATGCCATGCACGCTTTATAGCAGAGGCGGAGCACTTGAACGTATTGCGATCAGGGGCGTGGCGAGCTAGTCCCGCTCGCCGGCCACCTCATGCATGTCTAAAACTAGCCGAATGCATCGCGTAGAATCTGGGGTACAGCAGCACTATTCAGCCGAAAAGTATTTGACGGCGAAACGCTGAAACCTTGTAACCACAAGGGGTGCAGCCCTGTTTGATAGGTACAATGTTCATCCCCCGAATTTTGAGGACCTGAGTGGCGATGTCAATGCTCGACCTCAAGGATTGGCTGCACACCCCCCAGGGGCACTACCTTCTGACTTGGGAGCAGGACGTCCTGGACAGCATGGTCGCGGACATCTTCGGCTACAACGCTGTCCAGATCGGTCTGCCCGGTTTTGACCTGCTGCGGGCCAATCGCATGCCGCATCGTTTTACCTGTGCACGTGCCCCCGGCGGCGATGCGATGGCAAACGAATTCGAACTGCCATTCGCGTCGGCAAGCGTGGATCTTGTGCTGTTGCCGCACGTGCTCGAATTCTCTGCTCACCCGCATCGGGTTTTGCGCGAGGTTGAGCGTGTGCTTGTCGCCGAAGGCAGCGTGGTGATTAGCGGTCTGAGTCCGTTGAGCCTGTGGGGTGTGCGCCGCCTGCTCGCAGGACGTGGCTCGAAACCGCCCTGGTGCGGGCAGTACCGCACGGTAATGCGGATCCGTGACTGGATGAGTCTGCTCGGTTTCGAGGTGCAGGGCAGCCGTTTCGGTTGCCATGCGCCGCCGGTGAGCAGCGAGCGCTGGCTGCAGCGCTGGCAGTTCCTGGACCGGGCGGGGGCGCGGTGGTGGCCGGTGCTGGGCGCCGCCTATCTATTGCACGGGGTGAAGCGGGTGCAGGGAATGCGCCTGATCACGCCTCACTGGCGCGAGCACAAGTCGGCTTCTAAACGATTGTCTCCGGTCGCTCAGCGCGATGCCGGAGCGAGGACAACGCAGTAATGGAAGAAGTGGATATCTACACGGACGGGGCCTGCAGCGGCAATCCGGGGCCAGGCGGCTGGGGCGCAATCCTGCGCGCTGGCGCGCATGAGAAGGAACTGTGGGGCGGCGAGCCAGCCACCACCAATAACCGGATGGAACTACTCGCAGTGATCCGGGCGCTCGAGGCGCTCAAACGCCCGGTATCGGCCCGCGTGCATACAGACAGCCAGTATGTGCAGAAGGGCATCTCCGAGTGGATCCACGGCTGGAAGGCGCGCGGCTGGAAGACGGCATCGAAGGAGCCGGTCAAGAATGCGGACCTCTGGCGGGCGCTTGACGAGGCCGCTGCCCGCCATCAGGTGAAGTGGCTCTGGGTGCGCGGACACTCCGGCCACCCGGAGAACGAACGCGCCGATGCGCTGGCGCGCCAAGGCGTGGATGCCGTGCGCAAGGCGGGCGGGGCCGTGCACGGCTGACGCTCCCCTTCATCGACAACTCATGACGCGGCCGCAGGCCGCCAGGAATCAAAGATGCGACAGATCATGCTCGATACCGAAACCACCGGCCTGGATTGGCGCAACGGTGACCGGGTAATCGAGATCGGCTGCGTCGAGCTGCTCAACCGCAGCCTGACCGGTCGCCATTTCCATGTGTATATCAATCCCGGCCGCAGCATCGATGCCGAGGCCGTCGCGGTACACGGCATTACTGAAGAGTTTCTCGCCGACAAGCCGCGCTTTGCCGAGATCGTCGATGACTTCGAGGCCTTCGTGCGTGACGCTGAGCTGGTGATCCACAACGCGAGCTTCGACGTCGGCTTTCTCGACAACGAACTGCAGTTGCTTGGGCGCGGCCGGCTCGACACCCTGTGCGCTGGGGTGATCGACACGCTGCGCATGGCCAAGGAGCAGAATCCAGGAAAGAAGGCTTCGCTGGATGCCTTGTGCGACCGCTACGAAATCGACAACGGCCATCGCGAATTGCACGGCGCCTTGCTGGACGCGGAGCTGCTGGCAGAAGTCTATCTGGCGATGACGCGTGGCCAGGAGAGCCTGATGATAGGCCTCGACGACGAGCCACTCCCGGGCGCTGCCGATGACGGCGCGGCTCCGCGCGAGCGCGCCAGCATCGTCGTCGTGCGCGCCGATGCTGCTGAGCTTGGCGCGCATGAGGCGATGCTGGCCGACATCGCCAAGGCAAACAAGGGGCTCTGCCTGTGGTTGCCGCCCGCACAGGAGCCCCCCGCGCCGGGCTGAGCCCGGCCCGTGGAGTCTCAGTGACCGTCGCGGCGCAGTTGCTCCAGTCCCTTGAGGATGTCGCTACGGGAAATCTGGCCGATCAGGCGCGAACCCTCGACCACGGGCAGGCAGCGGCAGGGTTCGCCAAGGAACATCTCGATGGCGTCGATCACGCTTGCGTCGCTCGAGATGGCAACGACGTCCTTGCTCATGAACTCCTGCACCGTGCCTGCTTCGCGGCGGAAGTAGGAAGCGTCGAGCGCCGCCTTGAGGCAGTCCTTTTCGGAAAGAAAACCGATCAGACGGTTGTTCTCGTCAACCACCGGAGCGCCGCTCAAGCGGTGCTCGAGCAAGGTATGGACCGCTTTCAACAGGTCGGTGTGGGCGCCGAAGGCGAGGTGATCGCCGATCATGTAATCCTTGACGAGCAGGGAACTGAGCATGGTGTCTCCCGGGTCTTAATGTTGTTGTTCGGCCTTGGCGGCCTCCATGCGGGCCTGGCGCTTGGAGCACGGCTTCTTGCAGCCGAACTCGCAATCCAGTCCGAGTGAGCCGATGCCGCCACAGCTGCCGGCGATCGGCTTGCGTCCGAACATGACGCCGATCGCCATTGCGGCGATGACGATGGCGACGACGATCAGGGTGATCAGAAAGGTGCTCATGTTGATGCTGACTCCATCTTGCGGGCTCGCTGCGAGCCCCGTTCACACCCGAAGAATACCGCGCGCGGGTGAGTTCTGACTATTCCGAGCGCGGGCATCTGCGGTTCTGATCCAGGTCGCGACGCTCGGTTCCGTAGCAATCAAAGTTCGACGCGCCCTCCCGGCAGCGTCCCCGACTGCTCCAGTCGCGTAACCGTGGGGCCAAGATCCAGTCCGGTGCGGGCTTTGAGCCAGCCCGCGCGTTCGCGCAGTTCGGCCACGCTGCGCTCGATCGGCTCGCCTGCGGCACCATAGGCGACGACGTTGCCGCTGTCGCAGGACGGAAAGGCGAGGCAGCGGGCGTCGAATGCGCGGTTGATGCGCTCCAGCGCTGCCTTGTAGCCGCGGGCGCGGCCGAACAGGTTTACCGCCATCAAGCCCTGTTCAGACAGGCGTGAACGCACCGCCTCGTGGAACGCCTGGGTATCGAGCACGCCAGCGCGCGCATTGCGGTCGAAGCCATCGACGAGGACGTAGTCCCATTTCTGCTCGCGCTCGAGCACATACTGAGCGCCACAGCCGACATGGATCGAAAAGCGTATGTCTTCGGGCGGCAGACGGAAGAACTGGCGCGCGGCGGCGACCACGGCCGGTGCGATCTCAACCACCTGAATGCGCGCCAGGGGCAAGGTGTGAAATACGTACTTGGCAAGCGAGGCTGCGCCCAGGCCGATGATGAGGACGCGTCGCGGCCAGCTCGCACCATCCTCGGCGAGACCGTCGCGCAGCAGCAGCCCAGCCATCATTTCGCGTGTGTATGCGAGTTCGAGCGCATTGGGCTTGCGGATGCGCATCGCACCCTGGACCCATTCCGAGCCGAAGTGCAGGTAGCGCACGCCGGCCTCTTCCGAGACTTCGATAGGTGGGTTCATGTGTGCCTCTGTGCGCCTCAGCTAGCGGCCAGGCGCTTGAGGGCGTAGAGGCGCTCAAGTGCCTCGCGCGGGCTCAGCGCGTCGGGGTCGATATCGGCAAGTTCGCTCAGCACCGGGTGTGACATCGGTACGTCCTGTTCGGGCTCGGGTAGCGACGTGAACAGGTCAGCCTGGGGGCCGCTATCCACGGCCTGGTTCTCGAGCATGCGCAGCCTGCGCTTGGCGTCGCGGATGACGGCTGCGGGAATGCCGGCAAGCGCGGCAACCTCGATCCCGTAGCTCTGGCTCGCCGGCCCCTCCTCGAGCGCGTGCAGGAACACGATACGGTGACCGTGCTCGACGGCATCCAGGTGCACGTTGGCGCACTCGGGGTAATCGAGGTTGAGGCGGGTGAGTTCGAAGTAATGGGTCGCGAACAGGCTCAGGCTGCGGTTTTTCTCGAGCAGGTGGCGGGCGATCGAGAAGGCCAGCGCCAGGCCGTCGAAGGTGGAGGTGCCGCGACCGATTTCGTCCATCAGCACCAGGCTGTGTTCCGTCGCGCCATGCAGGATGGCGGCGGCCTCGGTCATCTCGACCATGAAGGTGGAGCGCCCCGAGGCGAGGTCGTCCGAGGCGCCGATGCGGGTGAAGATGGCGTCGAGCGGGCCGAGCGTGGCGGACTGCGCAGGCACGAAGCTGCCGACATGGGCGAGCAGGCTTATGAGTGCCACCTGGCGCATGAAGGTCGATTTGCCGCCCATGTTGGGGCCGGTGATCATCAGCATGCGTCGCGTCGGCGACAGCCGCGCGTCGTTGCGGATGAAGTCGTCCACCTGGCGCTCGACCACCGGATGGCGGCCGCCGACGATGTCGAGCCCCGGCGTGTCCACGAAACTCGGCTGCACGTAGGCATGGCGCAGTGCGGCATCGGCGAAGGCCGCGAGCGCATCGAGCGTGGCAAGTGCGCGGGCGATGCGCTGCAGGCTGGAGATGTGCGCGGCCAGGGCGTCGAGGATGGTGTCGTAGAGCAGTTTTTCGCGCGCCAGCGCGCGCTCCTGCGCCGACAGGGCCTTGTCCTCGAAGGCCTTCAGCTCGGGGGTGATGTAGCGCTCGGCGTTCTTCAGCGTCTGGCGGCGGCGATAGTCGTCCGGCACCTTGTCGGCGTTGGTGCGGCTGACCTCGATGTAGAAGCCATGCACCCTGTTGAACTCGACCTTGAGACCGCTGATGCCGGTGCGCTCGCGCTCCCGCGTTTCGAGCGCGAGCAGGAACTCGCCGCAGTTGGTCTGGATGGCGCGCAACTCGTCGAGCTCGGCATCGTAGCCGGACGCGATCACGCCGCCGTCACGCACCATGGCTGCAGGCTCATCGGCGATGGCCTGGCGCAGCAGGGCGAGCGGCTCGGGGGCGATGTCGAGCGCAGCGCGAATTTCGAGCAGCAGCGCTGCTTCGCACGCGTGAAGCGCGCTGTCCAGTTCGGGCAGGCGCGCGAGACTGTCGCGCAGCGCCGAGAGGTCGCGCGGGCGCGCGCTGCGCAAGGCGATGCGGGCGGTGATGCGGTCGACGTCCGCGACGCCGCGCAGCGCGCCGCGCACGTTGGCCGCCCGCCGCCCGTCACGGCTGTCGATGCCGTAGGCGGCGGCCTCGCCGATGAGTTC